>NZ_JAUBUG010000170.1:0-2452 GCF_036705345.1 Microcoleus sp. B3-D2 | reverse complement strand
TTATGTGTCGCTGAACTTGAATCATTCCTCAATTGCTATCGTGATTTTTCTTAACTTATTCAGCAAGCCCTACATAATTCGCAACCGCAGACACCACAATGCCTCCAGCCCCTAATCCAGTACCGAGTATTTGAATCGTTCTTTCTAGGGAGCGATCGATTTCTGCTTGTTCAATATCTACAATCCCCGCCACCAAATCCACCGCAATCTTAATCAAATTAGTGCCATGTTTGAAATAGCCTAAATCACCCTGAATTTGTCTTTGAAAATACGGAGAATTTTTATCAATAAAAAACTTAAATGTTGTTAAATCTTCGGTTGAGGCTTGCCATTTATCACAGATTTGATCCAGCTTTTCCTGATAATTGTAAACATGAATATTAATCGTATTATTAAAATCTTCCAGAGATTCTAATACTCTTTCATAATCCAAACTTTCTCGAAGTAACTGTTTGAGTGTGCTTTTCAGAGAGGTTAAAGACTCATCTGTATTAACATTTTCCTGGGAAGCAACATCATTGTTCGATTCAAACTCAGGGATTTTTGTTTCTAAGCTAGCGATTATCCCCTCAATTTTTGCATATAGTCCCTTGAGTAAATCATAATTTTTGCGGCTATCCAGAAAAGCTGTAGTGATTTTATGGCGATAATAAAACAGTTCAAATAAAGGTTGAATAATTTGCCCTAATTTTTCCTCAATCTCATCGTCAACCAGATAAACAAAGACTTGTAGTTGACTTTTGAGCGAACTGTACTCAAAAATTGGAGAACCCAGTAACTCAGTATCGCGGTAAAAAGGTAGACGCACAGATGCTTCGGGGAACAGATTCTTTAAACATTCATCCGCAACTTGGCGGAGGTATTTTTTAGTGGGAGGTTGATAGGTTTGTAATTTGTAGGTAATAAAAATAGTCTGTCCCAGCCAATCTTCATAACTATCAGCAAGCATGAGATTATTAACATTAAAATTTTTTAATGCTGCGATATCTATATCTTTATTTTCATCCGTTTCTGGGCTGCCAATTCTTGCTAAAATGCCTTCGCTATCATCCAGACGGCAAAACTTGAAGGAACCATCAATTTTATTTGAATGCGATTTTTTTTTACTTTAGTGAGGGGATAACCGAGGTTGGCTTGGGAAAAGATTACCTCTTTTTCGTGGCTGAAATGTTGCCAGATATTATTAGCCCAACTCCAGATAGAGTTGACTGCGGTTTTGCTTTCGCGGCTGAGTTGGTAGCTGTAGATGTAGATTTGGAGATGGTCAATTTTTAGCATTTGCTTTGTCAATGCGTTTTTTCAAGCTTGCTTCTAGTTTTTTGATATCGGGATATGTATTGATGAGTGTTTCATAACCGGGGGTGACTTCTGCTTCGGCATCATCGAGATTTTTTCTCACATCGCCAATCCTATCTCTCACCTCTGTAAAATTTCGATAAAGGTTGTTAATCGCTTCTTTGACAACTTTATCCTCAGCATCAGACTCCGCTAAAGGTAAAACAGTCTTGAGTAATTCTTCAATAAATGGCGGAGTAAGAATCTGCGGGGCTGTGGTAATGGCATTATAAATTTCCAACAAAATCACGCTTTTCATCATAAATTTTACTTGCGAATGAATGTTACTAGAATTTGAAACCGATTCAACCTGTAGTTTGATTAATTTTGTTCGGTTGGTTTTTGTTGAGCTTCGGCGATAGTCTTTATTTGTACATTTTAATTATAGGTCGATCGCGCGCAGTGTAAAGAAACGTGGTTTTTATCTAATTTGAAAATTTTAGCACAGTATTGTCGTGAAAAACCCGGTTTCTGGCTAGCCATGGGTATCATAATCCGATCGCACAAAACGCTGCCCAATGATAAACATCGCCGTAGGGTTTTTCATCATCATTGTAACGTCCTAGCAGTTCTTCAGTATATTCTTTCCGCTCGTCATCAAAACTATCGGATTCCTTTACCCATGTTAGCAAATCTGAAGTCGCGGCCGACTTAAACCAGCGCTGGGTATCGTGGAGGGCTTTACCGATGCTAACTCCAGGTTGTAGCAATTCATAGAATTTTACCATTATCAAGGCGGTGGAGAGGTCGTTGACAGCCCAAAGACTGGCTAGGGTTCCCATTGCTCCGGCGTGGAGAAATCCTGTCGGCAATCCAATATAATCGGAGCGATTCTTGGTGTCAATGAGCGCGGTTTCGCAGGCGGAAAGCACGACTAGGCGGCAATGTTTGAATTGCAATAGCAATATGTCTGCTAATGTTAGACAATTGTTAATATCGGCTGTTTTGCCTTCGCGCCATTCCACGTAGCGCTCTGATTCATCTAAATTCGATCCCCCTAAATCCCCCTTAAGAAGGGGAACTTTGACAACTTCCTGCTCCCCCCTTAAGAAGCTATGCCTTACTCACATCTTTCTTAACAAAATCAGGCTTGACATCTGGGGGGGAATGGGTGGAA
>NZ_JAUBUG010000013.1:0-109355 GCF_036705345.1 Microcoleus sp. B3-D2 | reverse complement strand
AGAGGTACTGGAATCATAATGAATCCTCCTGTATTTATTGTTTTAAGCACTGCATAGCCCTTAACTGAACCGTATTGGAATTTATGCCACAGCACGAACCCCTGAGAGCCTCACTCCAACAACATTTGAGCAGTTTGCCGTATACAAACTACTGCCCAAATTGACCTGATGAATAGTTATATATTTTGTGTTGCTTTCAGCATAAGGCATTGCTGGTTTGGTAATCCAGCTATCTCTAAAGCTGATTTCTTTGTAGAAGAATCATCACTCTTGAGCAACAACCTACTTCCAACGTAATTGGCTAGAGTTATTCTATCGTGATTCTCAGAAATTGTTAGGATTATGCCTAGTATCCCGTCAGAGGAATGAGCCGTCTTTATGGGCATTGAATATTAGTATTTTGGGTCTACCGTTTGGTAATTTGGTATCAGTTGAAGGGAGAATTGCGTCCTTGCTAAGGGCATCGCAATTTTTAACTACTTTTACGGAGATATTAAAAGCTTTGACAACAGCTATATCTTATAGATTTGTGGGTGCGCTATAAGCCAACAGTGACCTATTTCCTGTCGAGCAAGCTAGTTTGGGCTTGAAATTTGTTTAAGCCCCGTTAGTTGTAGGTGCATGGTAAAAAAACCGATTTCTGCGTCATTTTATAAAGAAAATTAAAATTAGGGGTGAGTGCTTTTCACTTACCCCTGCCATTTTTTGTCAGCCGCTTAACCAACAAATTGCAGCAAGAAATCGCCCAAACAGCGGCGCAATTGCTACTAGATAGCCTTGTCGATACTCAGCGTCAAAATCGCCAATACTCCCAGCAAATGACCTGCGCTCATGCAAGCCAGAAATGCCGGCACGCTAACATTGTTGAACAAAGACGGGAAGGGCAAAGGCATTTTCGGCCCGACGTGGGGATACCAAATTCGGCGGCTGAGAACTAGCAAGGCTAAGATATTGCAAATAAACATCACCAGAGGCTTTTGCCAATTTCCTGAGGCTGTGTCAGTCACAGTCGATGCTACTACTGCCAGTAAATTTGAGTTAATCATGGTTGATGCTCCTATTTTTCATAAACTATCAGAAATGCTCGATGAGATTTCTTTCCACCAATATAGCAGGAGCGATCGCCTTTACGTAATAAATATCTGTTGCTGTCAATATTCACCGCGCCAGCGACATCGCCCCCACCCGTAATCATCGAATCACAGCAAGAAGTCTCTTAATGCCATTCAAAAGTAACGAAAGATACAAAGGGACAAAACCATACTCGCTGCCATTTGTAACTTTTAGCCTGTCTGGCAGTGGCGGCATTTACTCACGCTGCCAGACAGGACAGACAGCTACTCATTACTGAGCAATGTAGGTAGGCAGAAAGTGAAGGATGTCACGCAGAACGCTATATCCAGCGGCGTCCCACAGCAAATAAGCTAAGAAACCAATCATCGCTAAGCGACCGTTCCAAAGTTCTGCTTGCGGGTTGAAGCCAAACAGAAAGGCATTCCGATCTTTACCGTTGTAAGCATTAGCCGTAGGAGGCACGTTAGTAGGACGAGTTTCCATGTTTTTACATTCCTTAACAATGTTCGCTTCTCATGGTAGCGACCTAATTTCTGCTTTGCTATCTGTCTCTAGGCCCAAGATACACACAAGTCTAAAGGAGGATTTTGAAACAAAAAATAAAGTGTTAAGTTTTGTTGCGCGAGATTTTTCAGCGATCGCCTGTATCTGTAAATACTAAATACAACTGCAAGCTGAGGTGGCCGCTGTGAAAGGCTCGCTCGCAGCCTCGCGACAAACAACGGCGCTGGTGACTCGACAAGACTCAATCCGCGCTCTGCTAGAGGCAAGAAAATTTAGTAAATTTCAACTTAAAACCCGAACACGATCGCCCTTGAGTTTACTAAAATAGGAGATAAACAGATCGATCGGGAGAAACAGTTATCGAAACCATCTACGGCCATCTTCAAGGTTTAAAGTCCAGCCAGCTCAAGCAACTCGAAAAGCTGTACCACCAGCGACTACCGGGCGATCGCATCACCACGGCAGAATTCGCCCAGCGCGTCGCCGCGATCAGCACGGAAATAGACAAACCAATCTGCACCTACATCAACCGCCGGGGACAAGTAATTCGCGTCGGCGTGGGTACACCCCGCCAAACGCAGATTGCGCCCTTAGAATTGCCCCGCTACGGGGGAGGTCGCCTCAGCGGCATTCGCTGCATCGCCACCCATCTGAAGCCAGAAACCCCAAGCGAAGCAGCTCTCACAGCAATGGCAATTCAGCGCCTCGACGCCCTCGTTTGGCTGACACTGACCGGCGGAGGATTTCAGCGCCGCGGCGGCGGTGCGACTGGTTACATCCAAGAAACTTATCTCGCTCACTTGATACCCCAGGGAGACCAACCAAATTTTGAGTTCTCTGTTTTGAGCGCTCAGTTAGAACCAGATTCAACTGATGAAATAGAAGAGCCTTCAATTCAAAAGTCACTAATCAAAACTCAACACTTTCCCTGGAAAATATCAGAACCGCTAAATTTGGACGAACTCGCCAACCAAGACTTTCTGGATTTGGTGGAAGGACTCGAAGCAGAGTTTGAAGCAGAGTTTGTCGCGGGGGAGGTCGATGCAGACCAAGATAAAGTGCTGTTGGTAGGTGTAATGACTCAGCACATGACTCAGTTGGAGTTTGAGGACGGGCTCGCAGAAATCACGCGGCTGGTTGAAAGCGCGGGGGGTCAGGTGCTGCAAACAGTGCGCCAAAAACGATCGCGCCCCCATCCGCAGACAGTCGTCGGCGAAGGCAAAGTTCAGGAAATTTCCCTCGCGGCTCAGACGGTTAGCGCTAACCTCGTGGTATTCGATCGCGACTTGGCCCCCGCACAAATACGGAACTTGGAAACTCAGATAGGTATCCGCGTAGTCGATCGCACAGAGGTAATTCTCGACATCTTTGCCCAAAGAGCTCGAACGAGCGAGGGTAAATTACAAGTCGAACTCGCTCAGCTAGAGTACGCCCTGCCCCGGCTCAGAGGTCGCGGTCAGGCAATGTCGAGACAGGGTGGCGGCATCGGTACCAGAGGTCCCGGGGAAACCAAACTAGAAACCGAACGGCGGACGATCGCCAAACGCATTTCTCGATTGCAGCAAGAAGTAAATCAACTCCTGGCGCACCGATTCCGGCTGCGGCAGAACCGCCATCATCACGACGTACCCTCAGTGGCGATCGTCGGCTACACCAACGCCGGTAAATCGACTCTGCTCAACCTGCTCACGAATTCCGAGGTCTATGCCGCCGACCAGTTATTTGCCACCCTCGACCCCACAACTCGACGGTTGACCATTCCCGGCGTCACCGGGGAACCCCTGTCGCTCGTCCTCACAGATACAGTGGGCTTTATTCGCGAACTGCCCCCCGCCTTGATCGACGCTTTCCGGGCTACCCTCGAAGAAGTCACTGACGCCGATGCTTTGCTGCACCTTGTCGATCTCTCCCATCCGGCGTGGCAGAGCCAAATTCGATCCGTCATGAATATTTTGACAGATATGCCCGTCACTCCCGGGCCAGCCCTTGTAGTTTTTAACAAAATAGATGCCGTAGATGGAGATACTCTCGCCCTCGCCCGGGAAGAATTTCCTCAAGCAGTATTTATTTCGGCCGCCAAAGGTTTGGGGATGGAAACTCTCCGCGACAGATTAGCTCAGCTCATTCAATACGCCCTCTACCCTCGGTAATTACTGAAATATTTCTTTTGGGTAGTTGACATGGGGGAATATACGTACATATACTGAGGACAGATCTAGTCGAACTATGAGATCATAAAAGAGTAGTCAGATTGTGCATTGCAAAGTACAATACAGCATCTCTATTTTGCGATCGGTTAAATAAATAATTTCCGGAGGCCCCGGTCAAGGTAAAAACACTCTTTGTTAATGGCTGTAACGGCTATTGGTTCAGAGGTTGCAAAAAGATGTTGCTTCACTCTGGCCCAACCACGGTACGCGACGTAAAGGTGAAAGAGAATAATATTATTATTAAAGTGTTTGGGCACTCACCTCAAGCGCTATACTATCTTTTACAGACGTCCGCCAGAGAATACATCCATTTATTGTAAGAACTCTAAAATCCTTGCCCGTCGTACAGCGCTAATCTCTAGGACTATTTCTATTTTTCGATTTTACCACTGTTTAACTAAATAGTTATGTGTACGCCACTGGCAAAACTAGCAATTGGACTCTCTGCCACAATGGCAACAGCGTTTTACTATCTAGCTGCCGCCCCTCCGGCTTCAGCACAAGTAGATGTGTGTGGGCCTGGAAATTATTCTAGTGCCTGTACCCCCAGCCAGGACTCAACACCAACGGAACCGGACCCGCCATTGGCGACCCAGCCGAGCTTGCCCGAAATATACCCAAGCACACCTTCGAGAGACTCAACTTCTATTCCTGAACCGGGTACTGCGATCGCAGTCCTACTGACAGGTGCAGGCATGATCTGTTCGTGCAGAAAGCGAAACAAGCAGGTTGGTCCGCAGCGCTAGGCAGGCTGAGGACCAACCTGTTTGCCTTCCAAATGTCTCGGTTTATTTAAGCATGGGTATTTGTTTACTTAATATATAAAATAATAAAAACTTGTATACAAAATAACTTCACACCTAGCTTGTGCGCTGCAAATAGAGCCGGATGTTGAAGGAAGAAAGCTATAGCGACTTCAGTCAGGGTAAAAACAAGGAAGAAGGCAAATGCACTTCCCGGCAAGGGTTTCAGCAATGAATAACCTCCGGTGCAACGCCGAGAAGGTTGCTATATGTAATAAAAATTAAAATATAAAAATTAAAATAAGATTGGTTAAGATCAATCCCTCGGACAGTTTTTGAGAGTCAACCGTATAATAAGGGTTTCAAGGCTCCAAGGCAAGTTCGCTACCAACGAAAAATCAAGGGTTTCAGCCTAGGAACTAAAAACAGTCCGCACTAGGGTTAAGATTACAATTAAAAAATATTGTTATTGTTTGAGCGTCCCATGACCCCTAAAGTAGAAATTTACACTTGGAGAACCTGCCCGTTTTGCGTTCGTGCCAAAGCACTGCTAAAGCGAAAAGGGATTGATTTTACAGAGTACGCGATCGACGGAGATGAAGCAGCACGGGCTCAAATGAGGGCTCGAGCCAACGGAGGGCGCAGCCTGCCCCAGATATTCATTAACGACCAACACATAGGCGGCTGCGACGACATCCACAGACTCGATACTCAAGGCCTGCTAGATCCGTTGCTAGCAGCAAAATAAGGCCTTCCCTGTGGGATTTTTAGTTAGCCCAAATTTTCCGGTGACCAATTCTTAATTTTAATTGACAATGAAATTTGCATTCATCATCGATCCCCTCGCGCGACTAATTCCAGGACACGATACCAGCGTAGCGCTGATGGAAGCCGCTCAAGAGTTGGGTCACGAAGTCTGGGCGACTCAAGCCAACGAACTAAGCGTCATCGGCGGCAAAACCTGGGCAATGCTAAGTCGGGTAGCCCTCACCCCAGTCAAACTGCTAGATGGACGCTGGGAGGCTGCTGAGGCTTGGTACCAGGTAGAACAGCCTACTTTGCAGCCTCTGGAAGCAATGGACGCAGTATTTATGCGGACAGACCCCCCAGTCAACATTCCTTACCTCTACGCTACTTACCTTCTAGACGGCATCGATCCCACTAAAACTTTGGTAGTTAACAGTCCCAAAGGATTGCGGGCGGCGAATGAAAAGATGTATGCTTTGCAATTTGAGGGAGCGATCCCCGAGACAATTGTTTCTCAAAACAAGCAGGTAATTCGGCAATTTGTTGAGAAAAAAGGAGCAGCAGTTCTTAAACCCTTGGGTGGCAAAGCTGGCGAGGGGATTTTGTTCTTGGAAGCCGACGATCGCAATCTTAACTCCCTGGTCGAAATTAGCACTCAACAAGGGCAAATTCCAGTGATGGTTCAGACTTATCTGCCCGAAGCAAAAGAGGGAGATAAACGGATTATATTGTTGAACGGCAAGCCCATTGGTGCTATCAACCGCATTCCCACTGGCAATGAATTTCGCGGCAACATGGCCGTCGGCGGTCGAGTCGCAAAAACAGAAATTACCGATCGCGAACTGCAAATTTGCGCTCAGTTAGAACCCGTGCTGCAACGGGACGGACTGTACTTTGTCGGCATTGATATCATTGGCGGTTATCTCACAGAAGTTAATGTCACCAGCCCTACAGGGATCAGAGAAATTGACTTGTTTGACGGCGTTAATTTGGGCAAACAAGTAATTGAATGGGTGGAGAAGGAAGAAGGCAGAAGGAAGAAGGAAGAAGGATGAGGGAAGAAGGAAAGCACGACACAGATTAGGACACGGATACACGGATTAATTATCGAGCGTCAGGCAGATGTTGCAGTCGTTAGTTATTTGTTAGTTGCTACCAATTCCCAATTCCCAATTCCCAATTCCCAATTCCCAATTCCCAATTCCCAATTATTAAATTATGTCAAAAATTGGCGTTGCAGTAGTCGGTACAGGTTTCGGTCAAAAAGTACACCTTCCCGGATTCCAGGCCCATCACCGGACAGAGGTTGTGGCTGTTTACCACCGGAATTTAGACAAAGCAAAGGATCTCGCCTCTACCCACAATATCCCCTACGCTTGCGACTCGATCGCCGATATAGTAGCGATCCCAGAAGTAGCGGGCGCCAGCATTTCCACACCGCCATTTTTGCATTTTGAAATGGCAAAAACCGTCTTGGAAGCAGGCAAGCATTTATTATTAGAAAAACCCACAGCCCTAACAGCAAATGAAGCCAGGGAACTATACCGATTGGCAAACAACGAATCTCAAACCGATTTTAAAAATGGTGGTTCGAGAGCAATTGCCACAATGGATTTTGAGTTTCGCTTCATCCCCGCATGGCAAATGCTAGCAGAATTATTGGCAGCAGAATATGTGGGAGAAAAGCGTTTAATTAAGATTGATTGGCTGGTGTCGAGCCGCGCTGATGCGAGTCGCCCCTGGAATTGGTACGCGCAAAAAGAGCGAGGGGGCGGAGTTTTGGGCGCGACAGGTTCTCACGTATTTGATTATATTAGCTGGCTGTTCGGCCCGCCGCAGAGGCTTTCTGGGCATTTGATTACAGGAATTTCGCGGCGGCCCGATCCGAATGATTGGGGAAATTTAAAATTAGTTGATGCCGATGATTCGTGCACGTTGATGTTGGAATTAGCCGGGGGCACTCCTTGTCAAGTTTGTTTGAGTTCTGTTACTTATCAAGGGCGGGGACACTGGGTGGAAATATACGGGAGTAAGGGTACGTTGGTGTTGGGAAGCGACAACCAGCAAGATTACGTCCACGGATTTCGCTTGTGGGGTTCCCAAGGTGGAGAACCTTTAGCTGAAATCAAAATTCCTCAAAGATTGGAGTTTCCTCAAGTTTATCCAGACGGGAGGATTGCACCGTTTATTCGAGTAGTAGATAGGTGGGTAGAAGCAATAGATGCAGGTAAATCTTTGATACCGTCCCTCAGGGAAGGGGTTTACTCCCAGTTGTTGATGGATTTGACCCAGGAGTCGAATGCTACGGGAACTTGGGTAGATTTACCGAATATAGATAAATTTTTGGATACTAAGTAAAAGTAAAAACTGCCAAAGCAATCTCACGCACTCGATCGCACCCTAAACCCGATAAACTACGAATAGATAAACTCAATCCAACCCTATATCCAGAGTCGGTAGTTGTGAATGGCGCGCCCTGAAAGTCCTTGCCTCAGTATAGCGATCGCTCGCCTGAGAACCGCTGGGGCAAACCATTTTGCCACTTGGGTTCTACAAGCTCCCTATCCCAGCGGGTACGTTCACCACGACTGTATGTGGCCCGATACCCTATCCCAATCTTGGAAAGCTTGGCAGGAAATGTTTTCGCCCTCCGGGACAATTCACGAATTGCCCCTAAATCCTGATGGCAGTTTCGTCTCGCCGGAAAACAACCAGAATATACTGGCAGAAACTGAACAACGAAGTCTTCAGTCGCTAGACCTCGCTCCAGCGACGCCCTCTGTGCCGCTGCACCTCGGCCAGCGGGGGTGGGGCGACAAAGGGGATCAGCATCCGCCTCGGCCACCGGCAAGCTACAGCAGCCGCCTGATGCAGCATTTGGGGATTAATCTTTGGCAGTGGCTGTTTGAAGGGCCGATTCAGGGTAGTCTCCAGGAAAGTAAAGGTATCGCGATCGGGCAAAATCTACCCCTGCGAGTGCGCGTAGACTTGCGCGAACCGTATTTAATTGCTTTGCCTTGGGAAATTATGCAGCCTCAAGCCGGTCAACCGGCAATTTCTCTGTCGCAACAACTGCTGTTCAGCCGCACTACCAGCAATGTTGAACCTTTGCCACCCCTGCAGCCTGCGGAGTCGCTCAACATTTTGCTAGTTTTGGGACAAGCAGAACCCGGCCGCGGTGCTAATTCTCAATTTTCCAACAGCAATAACGGTCATTTGCAGTTGGGAGAAGAAGCACTTGCCCTAGCTGGCGTTCTGGAAAGTGCTTTTCAAACCGACGACAGCGGCAAATATTTTGACATCAGCGTTCCGACTCGCGTCGATACTCTGATCGAACCTACTCCGGCGGAACTCATTTCTCGGCTGGAAACGCAAGCTTACAACATTCTGTTTTACGCCGGCCACGGAATACCGGGCCCCGACGGCGGCTTGTTATTTTTGGGGCCGGAAACGGCGATTAACGGTACTGAACTGGCTCAGGTTTTAGTTCGGTGCCGCGTGACTCTGGCAGTGTTTAATGCCTGCTGGGGAGCTCAGCCGGCGGTGGAGAGGCTGCACTCAACTAACGGCCAGCAACAGGCGATCGCCCGCAGCAGTTTGGCTGAGGTACTGATCCATCACGGGGTGCCTGCGGTGTTGGGGATGCGGGACTCGATCGCCGATCGCGAGGCCCTGAGTTTTATCCAAACTTTTGCCCAAGCTTTGGCAGGACGGATGTCGATCGATCGGGCAGTCGCCGTCGCCAGACAGCAGTTACTAACGCTCTACAAGTTCAATCAACCGGCTTGGACGCTGCCTGTGCTGTATATGCACCCTGAGTTTGACGGTCAGCTAACTGAGCCGGTAGATGACCTCAAAACAGAGTTGCCTTTAAATTCTTCTACTTGGCTGGGACGGTTGCCGTCTTGTGCTTATTTGCGGGGGCGCGATCGACCAAATGCCAAATCCACCGACTCGACCAATCAGGTTTGGCCGATTCGCGCAGGTATGGTTCGAGTCGGACGCTGGGAAGAAAACGACGTAGTGATTCGAGAACAGTGGGTTTCTCAAAAACACGCCGAGATTTTCTGCCGAAACACTATCGGAGATAGGCGGGAAGAACCTAGCTACTTCCTGCGCGATTTTTCTCGCTACGGGACTCTAGTTTTGGGATCTGAGGGATGGCAGAGAGTTCACCACCAAGAATTGCTGCTACGCAGTGGCACTCAACTAAAATTTGGCAGTTCTCAAGGTCAGATTTTTGAGTTCACTATTGAGGTTCCAAAAACTTCGGGCTACAGTGAGACTGATTGCGGAACGAATTAAGGTGCGGGTGTAGCTAATGAAGGCAAGCGGCGAGTGGCACAGCAAAGTTCTGGGCGTTGAGTCTCCAGTCTGAATTTAAAAGAGTTATTTACCACTGATAGCTCGCAACTAGCTCTTGGCACAGTCCCCCCTCTGTCTTTTCCTTTTCCCACTTAGGTATTACATCATGGCTACCCAATCTACAGATTCTGAATATTTCCGCGACTCTCAAACTCAGGCCCAGATGGAACTTCTCGCCACAATTGTTCAGACTGATGTTGCTTACCCCTGGAATCCTGCACAGCTTGAATCCGAATCTTATTTAACTGCCCTAGAGCAGGAATTTGCGCTATCTGATTCATTCAGCGACAGCGATATTACCCTGAAGTCGCAAGTTTTATTCTCGCAATTAGAACAAGTTTGGCTGACGACTGCTCTGCAAAAGTCTTTGCGCGAAAAATTTGCTCGCGTTCCTCAAGATTTTCTGGCCAGCATCGCTCAAAGCGTGCAAAACGCAACTGTTAAGTATCAATCTTTAGCTGACCAAATGGTAGAGTGTGTCTTAGATATTTTGCCTCAGTGGGCTGAGGAAGATTTGCAGGTGTTGGCACGTCCTTTGGCTTATGCCATGCGAGATGTTGATTCGGAAGGGGGGGAATTGGTCATGGCGACTAAAAGACCTTGGGCCCAATTGTCGGAAATAGAACAAGCCAGAGTTAGTTTGGCTGTTGCCCGCTATGCAATCTCGCAATTAGAAATTGCTGATTAGTTTTTTGATGGCTGGGTTTTTGGGCTGCGATAGCGGTAATTTTTTTTAAATTAATATAAAATTAATCTACCTTTAGTTAGATGTTTAATTCGTCTAATTGTTAAGTCCTATGGATTGCTATAGTTTGATATAGCAATCCTATTTGATTTGTAGACAAGATAATTTTTTTTGAACTATAGCAAGCGCGCCCGACGGTTAGGAGTCAGATGTGGCAGCATTTTTAATAACCTTTTTAGGGGTGGCGTCCGAGAAACGGCCCACAATAAAAATTTTTTATTGTGGAACAGGCCCGAAAGCCTTTTGCAGTAATGTCAGCAAAAGGTAACTTAGGAGGTTCTTAATTGCTGAAATCCTTGCCGAAGAGTGCTTCTGACCGAAAGCATCCAGGATACAAGCCCCCGAATTTATCCGTGGGGTCAATGCTTCAATCTAAAATCTAAAATCTAAAATCTAAAATCGATTGACTTCTCTCGCGACGATAACTAAAGGCTTTTTCCTTCTTCCTTCTGCTATATTTTGCCAGGTTTGGACTCGCTAAGAAGTTTGGCAACACCAAGCAAGATGAATTATCATACAATGGTCAGAATGTTAAAAAATGTAAATATAATAATTGGGGTGTATCGGAATTTTCAACTGAATTAAAAAGTGGACAGCAGGAAACCGTTACTGTTGTATGCACGATCGGGACTTTAAAATTATTTTATGACAACTTCAAGATTTGATCTTCAAGACTTGAAACGCCGCTTTTGGCGGATTTCGCGGGTGCCGATGGCAACGCTAGTCGTGTTGGGGGCGGTTGCTTTCGCAGGTGCGATCGCTGGGGCCTGGTTTGCCCGTGAAGGTACAGTCAGCGGTATTTTTGCCACAATCAACACTTGGCAGCAAAACCCGCCTGTGTGGCTGCAAGTGCCTGCTACGAGCAAGATGTATTTGTTAGTGCCGACTATCGCGCTTGTCTCCGTTGCTTTAGCGGCAATTAAAATTTCGCCTCAACCGCAGAAATGGTCGCGCGCTGTGGTAGTTGCAATAGTTCTGGCTTTAACCATTCGCTACGTTTTATGGCGATCGCTCGCTACTCTAAATTTAACCGATCCCCTCAACGGTATCTTTAGTTTGGGGCTGTTTTTCCTAGAAATGCTACTGGTTTTCAACACCAGTATTCAACTGTATTTAATGCTGAGAATGAAAGACCGGCGTCGAGAAGCCGATCGCATGGCAGTTGCAGTTGAAGCTGGAAACTTCACCCCGTCCGTAGATATTTTTATCCCAACTTACAATGAACCGGCGTTTATTTTACGGCGCACTGTAATCGGCTGTCAAGCTTTAGATTATGCCAACAAAAAAGTATATTTGCTCGACGATACTAAGCGGCATGAAATCAAGTGGCTGGCAAAAGAACTGGGATGCGAGTATATAACCAGACCCGATAATATTCACGCCAAAGCTGGAAACATTAACCATGCCACAGGCCTTACTAATGGAGAACTAATTGTAGTTTTCGATGCAGATTTTATTCCCACTAAAAACTTTTTAACTCGAACAGTTGGATTTTTTCAAAATCCCGAAATCGCCCTCGTTCAAACACCGCAAAGCTTTTACAACCACGACCCCATCTCCCGTAATTTAGGTTTAGAAAATGTGCTCGCGCCGGAAGAAGAAATATTTTACAGGCAAATTGAAATCATCAAAGACAGCGCCGACAGCGTGGTTTGTTGCGGTACATCTTTTGTAGTTAGGCGGAGTGCTTTAGAAACAGCGGGAGGCTTGGTCACAGATTCAATCTGCGAAGATTATTTTACCGGAATTCGGCTGTCAGCAACCGGAGATCGCTTAGTTTATTTAGATGAAAAATTGAGTGCTGGTTTGGCGGCTGAAAATATAGAGGCTCATCTAAATCAAAGGCTACGCTGGGCGCGAGGCACGCTTCAGGCATTTTTTATTGATTCCAATCCTTTAACAATTCGCGGTCTCACATTCGTACAAAGGCTGTCTCATTTGGAAGGATTGCTGCACTGGTTTACCAGTTTAACCAAGGTTTTATATCTGTTAATACCTTTAGGTTATTCGTTTTTCGACATAATTCCTTTGCGGGCAAGTGCGCGGGAATTGCTGTACTTTTTCCTGCCTTACTATTTGGTGCAGCTTACTGTGTTTTCTTGGCTGAACCGCAGATCCGGCTCGGCTTTGCTTTCGGATATTTATTCGTTCGTCCAGTGTATTCCTTTAGCGGTGACGGTGGTGAGTTCCATGCTGAATCCCTTTGGGAAAGGGTTTCAGGTGACGCCAAAAGGAATTGCGAGCGATCGCTTTCGTTTTAACTGGAATTTGGGATGGCCTTTGATTGTCTTGTTCGCAGCTACAGCAGTCAGTTTGTGGCACAATTTAAACATTAATTTAGTTAAAAATGCTGGCACCGTACACTCAATATCAGAAAGTGTACATTTGTCAAAAGGAATGAGTTTGGGATGGATTTGGAGCGCTTACAACCTGCTGATGATCGGGATTGCATTACTGATTTTGGTGGATATTCCTAAGCCGGACATTTACGAATGGTTCAATTTACGCAGGGTTGTACAATTGAATATTGGCGGTCAAAGTTTTTGGGGTGTAACCACTGTAATTTCGGAAAGTGGCGCTGAAGTTGCTCTGACGCAGTGGCCAAGTTTTGCGGTGAAAAATAAAGGCAGTAAAGAGAGTTTTACAGCAGCAGAAATTTTGCCAAAATATGCCTTTGAGACAAGTTTATCGCAGGGTAAAATAAAAGCGGTTCCTCGAAGTGCGGCAGTCAAAGCAAGGAGATCGGTAGCGCCGTCTGTTGTTGAGTTGGGCACTGAGCGTCGTTTGGCCAAAGGTTTGATTGATTGCGATTCGGCCACTCTGGAAATTATGGAAGAGAACTGTTTTATTCCTGTGGCTAAGATTGAGTTGGTTAGCGATAAATCTCAGTTGGAGTCGAGTTTTCGGGATGGTGTTGGGTGCAGTGTTGGGGAATTTCCTACTGTGCGGATTGCGTTCGATCGCCTGAACATTAGCCAGCACCGCTGTTTGATCGAAATGCTGTACTGTCGCCCGGGCCAGTGGCAGCGGCAGGAAACTCCCGGAGAATGGCGATCGCTGTGGCTGTTGCTGAGAATTGCTTTGAAACCGAGGGCTGTTTTTGAGAGGAATAGGTCAGTTAGACCGATCGCAGTTTCGCAGCTTTAGAGGGAATTTCTCCTAGTTGGGAATTTTTCACCCCAAATATCAGCAGATGAAGGCTGAGGGATTTTTAGAGAATCTTACCTCATCTCTTTTAAGTAATGGTGCAAAAATTTTTATACATTTTCAGTTAGCAAATAGAGATAATTTTCAAGATTTGGATAAATTATTGGGGTGGTTCTACGAACGTCGGTTTGGGTTTGCAACTTGGAAATCAAATACCAGAATTTTGGGAGTAGCTGTTTGGCATCCTGGTTAGCTGCAAGATCTACTTCCAGCAGTATTTGCTACTCTCAACAACCAAACTTTTAGTGTTAGCTTGAGGCGATATCGATCGCTTGTTTGCCTATCCCAATTTGACATCGACTTTTGCGGACTTTTGCGAACTTGGCACGAGGAAGGAAAAAATCGGGGAATTGGGCGAAAGCTCCGGTTAGTCGTGGTACACTCCACTAAGCTGTATATCCCGCTGAGCGCAAATAAATCGCCGTTTAATGTGGGGCTACGGCCCTTTAACAGCGACCAAGTGCAGGATTGGGCGAAACGGCAAGGACTGGATTGGTCAGCCGAAGATGCCCAGCAACTGACGGGTTTTGTAAACAGGAATACCTATTGAGTACGGGTAGGTCTTTATCATATCGGGCGTGGGGATGTCACTCCAGAGCAAGTGTTGCAAAACTCTCCCATCTGTGCCGGAATTTATGACGATCGCCTACAACGACAACTTTAGCAGCTTTAATTATATAACTAGCAATTTGCGTTACTACCATAACTGAAACACATTTTGCGATCGCTTGGAGGAAGTTACATTTGAAAACGGGCTCTTTAACTGTTGTCGGGACGGGAATTCAATTAGTTGGTCATCTGACCTTAGCAGCGAAGGCGTGGATCGAGCAAGCTGACAAAGTTCTGTTCGCCGTAGCCGATCCTGTTACTGCTAAATGGCTACAGACACTCAATCCCATCGCAGAAGCCTTACCTTACAATACCAACAATCAGCGGCGTAGAGAAACTTATCGAGAAATGGTCGATCGCATTTTGGCTGAAGTTCGTCAGGGTTTGAATGTTTGTGCAGTTTTTTACGGTCATCCCGGTGTTTTCGCTTACCCCACCCATGAAGCGATTAAACAGGCGCGCCGTGAAGGTTTTAGGGCGCAAATGTTACCAGGAATTTCAGCCGAAGATTGCTTGTTTGCAGACCTCGGTATTGACCCAGGACGCAATGGATGTCAAAGTTTTGAAGCGACAGATTTTCTGATTCGGCGGCGGAAATTTGACCCGACCAGTGCTTTAATTTTGTGGCAGATTGCGACTATCGGGAATCTGGGTTTTTATCAAAAGGAGATTCAATTGCGCGGTCTAAATGTGTTAGCTGAAGTGTTAGAAACATACTATGGTTCTGACCACGAAGTAATTGTTTACGAAGCAGCGGTTTATTACCCGGTTTGCGAGCCAGTTATCCAGCATATTCCTCTGTCCAAACTGGCTGAGACTCGTGTTACTCTAGTTTCGACACTTTATGTTCCGCCTCAAGCGCCTGCACCTGTAGACAGTGAAATGATGGCGCGGTTGGGTATGTCTTTTGTTAAAGAAACTTAAGGTATTTTGCCAAGATAATGTAGTAAAAACTACACTTTTAATCTGGCGGACAAAAAGTGTAGTTTTATTAAATATGTGTTAAACGAGAAAAAATGTGGTAATCTCGCTTTATACTGTTCTGAAACTAGAGATAAAAAAGCTCTGTAATGGAGAGAGATATGCCATCCGGCACGCTAAACGATCGCGAAACTTTAGCCGACATCAATCGAACAATAGAACCAAACCCTGACGATGCTAAGGCTCTGGCTCATCGTGGTGAAAACCATCGGCTGACGGGACATTTTGAAGCAGCTTTAGACGATTTTAACCGAGTTATCGAATTGGAGCCTGAGTATGCTTGGGCGATCGCACATCGGGGCGAAACTTATCGGCTGATGAAACGCTACGAGCAAGCCATAGCTGATTTCAGTCCTTCTCTCGCACTTAACCCCAAACACGCCTGGACGCTTGCACACCGAGGATCGTGTTATTACCAATTAAAGCAATACAGGAATGCTCTTGTTGATATTAACCAAGCCATAGACTTGCAGCCTGATTACCCTTGGGCGCTCGTGTACCGGATTAACCTTTACATAAGAATGGAGCGTTATGAAGAAGCATTAGTCGATTTTGACCGAGCGATCGCTCTTGACGATACTATCATTGCCCATTGGCCTGGTGAGCGCGGATTGCTACTCAGTTATATGGGGCGATATGCTGAAGTAATTTCTTGTTGCGAACAAGGATTAAAGAATAACTCAAACGACCATATTACTTGGTATACCCTTGTTGTTGTCAAAGCACGCTTGAAAGGTCTGGCAGCGGCGCAAGCAGAGATAGAAACAACGCGAAACACTTTACAAGCGGTCAAAGAGCAATCAAAACGCGCTGGTGTTGTTTACAGGTTAGGTGGTTTAGCTGCTCTTGAGGGTGACTGGGATCGGGCATTGAACTGTCTCCAAGAAGCTATCTTGTTAGACGACAATGAGCCACTTGAATTAGCCCGCCGCGACATAGCTTGGCTTGAGTTGCGCGAACATCCGCGTTTTCAATCTTTAATTAATCAGGAGGGTTAACTTGAACAGCTATGGGGAAATCCTAGCCAACTTGAATCAAAGTATCGCATACAATCCCAACGACATTAGAGCGATCGCCCAGCGGGGAGATATCTACCGCTTGCTTAAACAGTATGAGGAAGCGCTAGCTGACTTTAGCCGAGCGGTAGGACAAAATCCCATCTACGTTTGGGCTATTGCCCGCCGAGGGGAGGTGTACCGCATGATGAAACGCTATCCCGAAGCCCTAGTTGATTTCGATCGGGCAATTGAATTAAAACCTGACTATGCTTGGGCGATCGCTCACCGAGGCGTAACCTACCGCTTCATGGGACATCGTTATTACGAAAAGGCTTTAGCAGAATTTAGTCGTTCTATTGAATTAAAACCTGACTATGCTTGGGCAATTGCCTATCGCGCTCGCATTAATGATATGCTGAGACGGTATGAAGATGCGTTGGTAGATTTTGACAGAGCGATCGCCCTCGATCGAACCCTGTTTAATGATTGGCGCTGCGAGCGCGGGATGTTACTCAGTTATTGTGGTCGATATGCTGAGGCGATCGATTGTTGCCAGGAAGCATTATTGGAGAACCCAGCCGATAGTTTTGCTCTGTACAACATTGCTGTATTCAAGACTCGCTGGCAAGGATTAGTCGAGGCTCACCCAGATATCAATACAGCGCGAAGCGCGTTACTAGGTCTGGTCAATTCTGAAGCACGAGGTATAGTTTTGTATCGACTAGGAGGTTTAGCTGCCATTGAAGGCAAGACAGAGCAAGCGTTGAATTATCTTCAAGAAGCCATCTTGCTTGAGGATGAAGCGATCGAGTTTGCAAGGCACGACATAGCATGGTTGGAACTGCGCGAACATCCTCATTTTTTGACGGTAGTTGCGGATACTAACTGCGGACGTGACTAGATAGTAATATCAAAAGTTGATTGAAACAGTATTCATCAAATTGAGGACAAAAAAAATGGGAAGAAAAGAAGCCGTAGCTTTCGCTAGACAAGGAGAAACCCTCCGTTTAATGGGTACGCAAAAGGAAGATGAGGAGGGAGGTCAGAAATTATTTGAGGACGCGACATCTCTATTTGAAAGAGCAATCGATGCTGATTCTACTTACGCCTGGGCTTGGGCTCACTTAGGAGCGACTCTCAGCTACCAAGGCGGGATGTGCAAAAGAAGAACCACCGAAAAACTAGACTTATACAGTCAAGCAGAAGATAGATTTAAAAGAGCAACGGAATTGAATAGCTCATACACCTGGGCTTGGGCACAACGGGGTCAAAACTACTGTTGGTGGGGTATTTATTACAAAGAAGAAGACAGAGGACAACAAGCTATAGAATTTGTAGAAAACTCTGCAATTAACGAATGTTTTAACAAGGCTATTGGCCTCGATCCAACCTATGTTTGGGCTTTAGCCAAAAGGAGCTTTGCTTATCGTATTTTAGGTTTATTCAAAGGCGAAGATTCCCAGCAAGAACAACCCAATTATGATTTAGCAGTTGCAGACCTTGAAAAGGTAATAAAACTGAATCACAACTATGCCTGGGCTTTGGCTATGCTCGCCGTAGTTCATAGACAAAAAGCCCGTGCCTATGACTCTTTTAGCAGAGTTGATAAAGCGAGAGATGAATGGATAAAGGTCTACGATAACTTGGAAAAAGCTGTAAAGATTTATCCAGATATTTTCAAACCGCCTAAGCAATTGGAAATAGGTTATATGTTTCTTCCCAAACAAGGGTCATCTTTGGAATTTCCTGAAAATGCTAGCAAATACCAATACTATACGATGGCTGGATACAAAGCTTACAAGGAAGGATATCTGGCAGCTGAAGAAGATATTAATACAGCATTGAAGGCTTTAGCTGAATAAACAATAATAGGTTAGTCCTACAGAATTATCTTGACGCACCACTATCTAGCAGACAAAAAAATTCAGTTATGAGCAAATTATTTGATTTTTTGACCACTATTGCTGTTAATCCTCAACAGCAAATAGCTTTTGTGAATGAGCCTGATGCAGTAAGAGTTGCATTTGGATTATCTGAAACAGATACAATATTAGTTGAGAGCAAGAGCAGTACTAAAATTGCCGCTGTCTTTGCAAATGAAATCAATTGGTTGGCTGTTATTTGTTGCGATCCTAATCCTGAAGATCCCTTCCCCGATCCAGATCCAGAACCTGAACCTGAGCCAAAGCCAAATGAAGAAAACTTGCTTCAAAAATAAAAATAGATTTTGACTCTTTAAGTCAATAAATATTAGTGCAATAATTTATAAATTTGTATCGAGTTAGGGAATCCTAGAGTTTGGATATTTTTCTTTGACATTGATATAAAATTTAAATTATTGTACTTATTTTTTATATTGAATTTATTTCCAGAAGAAGGCTATTCTCAATTAATTAGACCACAGCAAAAATTTTTTATTGATAAATCAAAACCACTTTTATTAAGCAACAAGTTCGATAATTAAAAGGAAAGTAAAAGAATGTTAGCCACTTTTTTAAGCTACCAAATGACTGAAAAGCTACATGAAAGTGCTAATTCAATCGTCTACCGTGGGCGACGAATAGAAGACAAACAACCTCTTATTCTCAAAATGATCAAGGAAACTTATCCTTTACCGGAAAAAATAGCCTTGTTCAAGCGGGAGTATGAAATTACCCAGAACTTTAACTTGCCAGGGGTAGTGAATGCTTACAGCTTGGAAAATGACCAACATCGTTGGGTAATGGTGCTAGAAGATTTTGGCGCTAAATCCCTCGATCAATTAATTCAAGCTAGACAATTCACCCTAACTGAGTTTTTATCCCTAGCTATTCAGGTTGTTAACATTCTTGGTCAGTTGCATCAGCAGCACGTTATTCACAAACATATTAACCCATCCAATATTATTTTAAATCAGATAACAGGCCAACTTAAACTCATCGATTTTGGCATCTCAACAGCACTTTCGCGAGAAAATTCAACTTTTCGCAATCCAAATTTTTTAGAAGGGACGCTGGCTTATATTTCACCAGAGCAGACAGGACGGATGAACCGAGACATCGATTATAGAACTGATTTTTATTCGCTGGGGGTGACATTCTATGAGTTACTAACTGGTCAATTACCTTTTCCTTCACAAGATGCTCTGGAATTAGTGCATTGCCATATTGCTAGACAACCAACGCCACTGCAAGAACACAAACCAGACATTCCGCCAGCACTCTCAGAAATAGTGCTGAAGTTGATGTCCAAAAACGCTGAAGATCGTTACCAATCAGCGTATGGACTGAAAGCAGATTTAGATAAATGTCTGCAACAGTGGCAGGCTAAAGGACAGATCGATCCCTTCCCACTCCGTCAGCAAGATGTTTCTGACAAGTTCCAAATTCCGCAAAAGCTGTATGGACGAGAACGGGAAATTAATACGTTATTAACTGCTTTTGATCGCGTTAGCCAGGGAACTAGCGAAACGATGCTGGTGTCCGGGTATTCCGGTATTGGCAAGTCGGCCTTAGTGCAGGAAATCTATAAGCCTATTACTCGTCAGCGCGGTTACTTTATCTCCGGTAAATTTGACCAGTTTCAACGCAATATTCCCTACGCATCTCTCATCCAGGCATTTCGCTCATTGGTGCTACAACTGTTAATGGAAAGTGAGGCAGATATTGCCACTTGGCGAGAAAAACTTCTGGCGGCTTTGGGTTTTAATGGACAGGTAATTATTGAAGTTATTCCTGAAGTGGAACTGATTGTTGGTTTGCAACCTGCTATACCTGAACTACCACCAGCAGAAGCACAAAACCGCTTTAACCTAGTCTTTCAAAACTTCATTAAAGTATTTACCCGTCAAGAACATCCACTGGTGCTTTTCTTAGACGATTTGCAATGGGCAGATGGAGCTTCATTGAAATTAATCGATCTGTTAATGACGGCAGCAGATAGTGAATATCTATTTTTGATCGGAGCCTATCGGGATAACGAAGTTAGTACAGTTCATCCCTTAATGTTGACCCTAGATGAGATCGAGAAGGCCAAAGTAACAGTCAATCGGATTTCGCTTTCGCCTTTAGGCTTGCCAGACATTACTGAGTTAATTAACGATATTTTTCACTGCAAACCAGCAACCGCCAGATATTTAGCTGAATTGGTGCTAACCAAAACAGGTGGTAATCCTTTTTTTATCGGTGAATTTTTGAAGTTTCTGTATGCCGAAGCATTAGTCATTTTTAATTATGAACAAGGATATTGGCAATGGGATTTAGGACAAATCAAAGCCCAACAGATAACGGATAACGTAGTGGAATTGATGGTAAATAAGATACAAAAATTACCGCCACAAACACGAAATGTTTTAAAGTTAGCGACTTGTATTGGAAATCAGTTCAGTTTGGAGAGGTTGGCGATCGTTTATCAAAAGTCGCTACGAGAAACAGCAATAGACTTATGGGTAGCGATTTCAGAGGGTTTTATTTTACCCCTAAGCGATACCTACAAATTAATGCAACTGGATGTAAAAGGTCTTTCAGAGCGGTTGAGAGCAGAATACAAATTTGCTCACGATCGAATCCAGCAAGCTGTCTACTCACTCATCACCGAAGCAGATCGACCATTGGTGCATCTGCGAGTAGGTCAATTGTTGCTAAGGAATACGCCCGCAACGGAGCTTGAATACAAGCTATTTGATATTGTTAACCAATTAAATTTAGGTCAGACGCTAATCAATCAACAAACAGAACGGGTTGCTTTAGCCGATCTCAATTTACAGGCGGGGAAGAAAGCTAAAGCCTCGGCAGCCTATCAACCAGCATTTAACTACTTTAAAGTTGGTCTGGCGTTATTAGACGAAGACAGTTGGCACAGGCAGTACGATCTGACCTTGGGACTATATGTGGAAGCAGCAGAAGCAGCATACCTGATCGCTGACTGGCAAACTATGGAGCGCTTAACAAACATAGTCCTTCAGCAAGTCGAGACACTGCTAGACACAGTGAAAGTCTATGATGTTCGCATTCGCGCCTACATCGCACAGAATAAACCGCTAGAAGCAGTCAAGACTGCTCTTCAAGTGCTGAAGTTGTTGGGCCTACCTTTTCCCGAACAGCCAAGCCAAGCGGAAGTTACACTTGTTATACAGGAAACACAATCCCTTTTAGCAGAAAGACAAATCGAGAAATTGATCGACCTGCCAGTTATGACAGATCCGATCAAGCTGGCTGCTATGCAGATTATGACAACTGTTTGGAGTCCTGCCTATGTAGCAGTAGCTGAAATGGTTCCACTACTTGCGTGCAAACAGATCAATTTCTCTCTTCAATATGGCAATGCGCCTGAGTCTGCTTTTGCCTATGCAAATTATGGCTTCCTTTTAAGTGGAATGGGAGACATTAATACTGGCTATCAATTAGGGAAATTAGCTATAAGTATTTTAAACCAATTAAATGCTAAAAAATATAAAGCAATAACATATATTTCTTATAGTTTTATCCAGCATTTTAAAGAGCATCTTAAAGATGTTGTTTTGACTGAGTTAGAGGCTTATAAAAGTGGGGTTGATACGGGAGATTTTATATTTGCTGCTAGTGCTATAACTGGCGTAGGAATGATTTCATATTTGAGCGGTAAAGAATTAACATTACTGGAAAGAGAAATAGCTTCATACGATCGAGTTGTAAATCAACTCAAGCAAGAGTCATTTCTGAATTGGCAACGAATATATTGGCAAGCTATTTTGGGCTGGATCGGGCAGAGTGAAGATCCCACCTATTTAAGAGGTAAAGTATACGATGAAGAAAAAATGCTACCGCTTCATATTGAAACTAACGATAAATCTGCAATGCTTCATTTGTATATGAACAAACTTATTCTCTACTACACTTTCCAAAAGTTACAACTTGCTGTTGAAAATGCTGTTAAATTGGAAACCTGTATGAATCAGGCAGCAACATCATTTTTTGCTCCCCCAGTCTATTTATACGATTCTCTGGCTCGATTAGCAGTCTTTCCTAGTGTCATCCCATCACAACAGGAATACATTCTTAATCGAGTTGCCAGCAACCAAGAAAAAATGGAAACATGGGCAAAGCACGCTCCCATGAATTATCTACACAAATTCTATCTAGTCGAAGCGGAACGCGATCGCGTATTAGGTAACGATAAGGATGCCAGAGAATATTACGATAAGGCCATCATCTTAGCCCGCGAAAACGAATATCTCAACGAAGAAGCCCTCGCCTACGAACTAGCAGGCAGGTTTTATTTAGCCAGAAATCAAAATCATGTTGCCCGTCACTACCTGCAAGATGCCCACTATGCCTATCAGCGTTGGGGGGCTGTAGCTAAAGTCAAAGATTTGGAAGCGCGATACCCGCAATTTTTAGCCATTCAGTCGCTTAGTTCAACCCGAACAGATACTGAAAATAATATCATCAATCCAATCACCACAACTGGTAGCAATTCCGGCGAAGCGCTAGATTTTGCCGCAGTAATGAAAGCATCCCAAGCTATCTCCGGTGAAATCGTTCTCGAACAATTGTTAAACCAGGTGATGAAAACTGTGATTGAAAACGCAGGCGCCCAAAAAGGTTTTCTCATTCTGGATAAAGGCGGGAATTGGGCGATTGAAGCCGAAGCAGCAGTAGAATGCGAGATCATTACCATTATGCAATCCATTCCCGTAGATTCTGTAGATCCTGCAACTGGAATTCCCCTGCTGTCAACCGCCATCGTTAACTACGTCGCTCGCAGCCACGAAAATGTAGTATTAAATAACGCCACCGATGAAGGACAATTTACCCGCGACTCTTACATTACCGCTAGTCAACCCAAATCGATCCTCTGCACTCCCCTACTCAATCAAGGCAAACTAGGTGGTATTCTCTATTTACAAAATAATTTGGCGATCGGTGCATTTACCTCGGAAAGAGTCGAAACTTTAAAAATCATTGCGGCTCAAGCTGCGATCTCGATTGAAAATGCAACTCTCTACGAAAAATTAGAAGATTACAACCGAACTTTAGAGCAAAAAGTAGAAGATCGCACCGCACAGTTAGCCCAAGCTAATGCAGAAATATTGGTTTTGAACGATCGGCTCAAAGTAGAAAACCTTCGCATGAGTGCCGAACTAGACGTAACTCGCCGCCTGCAACAAATGATTTTGCCTCAACAACAGGAATTAGAGTCAATTGAAGGGCTAGAAATTGCTGCATTTATGGAGCCGGCTGATGAAGTTGGCGGCGACTACTACGACGTACTAAATTACGGCGGTAAAGCCACAATTGGCATCGGCGATGTGACTGGACACGGTTTAGAAAGCGGCGTGTTAATGATTATGGCGCAAACAGCAATTCGCACTTTGTTGGTTCACAATGAAACCGACCCAGTTAAATTATTGCAGACAGTCAACCAAACGCTTTTTGACAACGTAGAACGCATGAATTGTGGTAAAAATATGAGCCTTTCTTTGCTGGAATATCGGCAGGACAACACCCTGCGTTTGAGCGGACAGCACGAAGAGGTGATTGTCGTGCGTTCCAGTGGCGAAGTAGAGCGGATTGATACCATGGACTTAGGCTTCCCGATCGCCTTGGAAGCAGATATTGCCGATTTCATTGCTTCTACTGAAATACAGTTAAATTCGGGGGATGTTGTCGTACTCTATACTGATGGAATTACCGAAGCTTTTAATATGAATGAAGATCAATACGGTATTGAGCCATTGATTGAAGTTGTTGCCCTTAACAGGGGACAGTCAGCAGCAGAAATCAAGCAAGCTGTTATTGACGACGTGCGGCGATACATCGGGGAACAAAAAGTATTTGATGACATTACTTTGGTAGTAATCAAACAGAAGTAAGTATGGGAGAATTTAGTAGTCCGACTGTCCGACTGTCCGACAGGGAATGAATTCCCTGCCTCAAAGCTAAAGTCCTCTAAAGAGGACTAATGAGTTTAAAAATTTTTATTCTAATATCGTTTCCGGTTGGGTGGGAATGATAAAGTCAAGGTCGCGCCATTCCACATTCCCCCACTCCCCACTCCCCATCATAAGGAGTGTAACCGGAATTGATATCAGTCCTCTTCAGAGGACTTTAGCTATTAGACAGGGGTTTCAACCCCTGGCGGACTGCCGTGTAGGCGGGAGGATTGATGGACTAAAAGCTTAAGTTGACACGAATGGGCAATGCCGTTTCCCTAGGCCTAAATAATCAAGAACACTTAATGAGAGATGCAATTCTCACCCGATTAATTGTAGGCAAATGGCACTGCCGTGTCCTGATTGGGGGTAATATTAATTCCGATGCAAGCGGATTTGATATAATTACTCATATTGTAAGTATTTTTGCTTGACCAACCCTAGAACTTACCAATGAATAGTATAACCTAAATTGGGCGATCGCCAATAGTTTACAAACCGGATATCGGCACAAACTCGTAACCGTAACTGGTGCGATTTCCGGGTTTAACAGTTACTAATTGGACTGCTCGATTGCGATCGCCCGAAGGTAAAAACCGAATCGGGCCCGATGCTCCTTTTGCCGAAAAATCTGACGCCGATAAAGCTTGTTGAATGCCTGTACGAGTCGGATTGCGCCCTAAACCGGCAATTAACGCGATCGCCGCATCGTAGGCTAAAGCTGTGCGCCAACTTACTTCCGCATCCCAAAGTTGTTTGGATGTTTGGGGAAAGTTTGACTGCGGATCTGCGAGAATGTGCCAAGGAACAGCTAGCACCATATCTGTTGCTCCTGCGCCACCGATTTGCAGTGTTTTAGCAGTATAAGCACCGTCTCCCGCTAGTAACGGCAGCCGTTTGGCGTTTACTTGCACTACTTGCAAAGCTTGGTCGAGCGTGGCTGAATCGGATGCTAACAGAATCACTTCTGCTCCTTGGGCGATCGCACTTTTAACGCTATCGGCTGCATTAAAATTGCCCTTAGCCAAATCAAATTCCGATACTATTTGTCCTCCATCTCCGTAAATAGCAGTGGTGAATTCATCTTTTAAAGATTTGCTGTAACTGCTGGCAGAATTGAAAAATACAGCAGCTTTTTGCTTTTGCAATTTTCCCACCATATAGCGGGAAAGAGCATTAGCCGCAAACCGATCGCTCGGCACAGTCCGAAATATATTGTTGCCAACTCCTGAGAGCTGCACAGAGGTACTTGTCGGAGAAATTGCTACTAATTGTTTTTGCTGGTAAATCTTGCTGGCTGCTAGGGTTGTATCTGAAGCAAAATGCCCGATTACTCCTAAAATTTCCGAGTTATTTGCTAAAGCACTGGCAATTTGCGCGGCAATTTCTGGGTTGTTGTCATCGTTAGCAATTAACACTTTTAAGGGAGTGCCGCTAATGCCGCCGCTTTGGTTGATTTCATTTTGAGCTTGAGCTACCCCCCGCATAATTTCTAGAGCAGCATTGATATCGCCGCCAATGGGAACTGCGGCGGCAATTGTGTAGGATTTTTGAGCTCCGATGCGGGCGTTGTTGAGGTAAATTAGTGCTTCTGGATCGTTGCGATTGGTTTTCAGCGAAGCTTGTAAGTCGGAAATAGCTGCGTTATAGTTGCCAGATGCGATCGCCTGTACTGCTGCTTGTTTGGTTGTTGTGGCTTGCTCTGGAATTAACAGTTTTTGTCCGGCACTCAGACGCTGCCCTATTGCCTGCTCTGATTGCGGCGAATTCCCCGTCGCAGAGTTGGGAAATGTCTGATTTGGGGGTGATGAACCTCCGACATTGATGCCGCCGCGGCTTGTCAGCCACCAAATACCTGCACCGGCTAGCCCGATCGTAATTAGGAGCGATAATAGCAGAACAACGGTTTCATTTTTTTGGGACATGGCTGCATAATTTGAGATTTTAGGTTTTAGATTCAAAGAAGGAAGGAAGTTCGGCAACGAGCAATGTATGGGATGTAAAGCATTTAATAACACGTTCTCTTCCATTTAATAATTTATGTAGCCATTATGCTAATTCTCATACTTGAGATAGATGATTGTGGGCTGACATATACCTATATTTTAGCAGTTGTTAATTTATTTGATCTTGATATTATAGAATCTAGCTGTGTAGCAGCTTAGATCCTACTGAGGTTGACTGTGATACCTGCGGATGATCCCGTCTCTGAGGGTTTTGCTCCTTTGCCGTATTTGGCGCTGCTGGGGGTGGGAGCCATTTGTGGTGTGATTTCTGGTGCTGTTTCAGGCACCGCGTCTCCTGAATCTGCGATCGGTGGAATGCGATCGCTATGCCGTCATCTAGGGCCACCAGCGAACCCGGTATTTTCCCTGTTTCTTTTTCCATCCTTGAACAGCTTGCTCGCGGCGACGAAACCTGGACTAAAGAGTCGCTGGCTCATAGCTTGCTTAAGTTGTTGACTGCCGTTTTATTTGCGGTCATACTTCCTACTAAGCTAGAACAATCAGCTAAATATAGTTTGTTGCGATTCCTACTTTATAGGTTTTTTTATGTTGTTTAGCTTTTTGTAAACATCTTTTAGCGTTTCATATCACAATTATTTAATAAATTCTTTTTCTTAATTATATCTTTATTTTTGCCTCCAATCTCGACAGTGGGAGAGTTGTTAATTATCCAGGGGCGGGGAAAGATTAAAGTTTTTTTAAGTTTGACAAAATAAAGGACATCTTTTGTAAGATAAAGAAGAAAGTTGAAAAATTTATAAAGACAAACTAATTGGATAAAAGTGTCGCTAAGGTAGTAAAAATGACGGTTGGTCAGAGAAAAAGAGTGTTAAGCTAGGCTAAGCTCAGTCAAAGCAAAACCTCGATATTTAATTAAGTTCGATCGATAACAAAGGCTAAGGTAAATTCCATGGCAAACTCAGTTTTAAATCAGCCAAACGCAGCAGCAGGAGTGCAGTGGCAGCCACAAGATATTATCCGCGGCCTAGTGTGGAAAATTGCGATCGCAACCTGGCTGTTAATGGCTGTAGGCAGCGCCACGCGGGTGATGAATGCGGGGCTCGCTTGCCCGGACTGGCCGCTGTGCTACGGTCAATTAATACCTGCCGCGCAAATGAATTTGCAAGTATTTCTGGAATGGTTTCACCGATTGGACGCTGCGGCAATTGGCTTGAGCGCGATCGCACTTTTAGGACTATCTTTGTTTTACCGCAGCCGCCTGCCAAAATGGCTGCCTTGGGCGAGCGCCGGAGCACTATTTTTAATCGTTTTTCAAGGCGTATTGGGCGGCTTGACAGTAACACAACTGCTGAGATTTGACATCGTTACTGCTCACTTGGGAACAGCTTTACTATTTTTTGGCGCCCTGCTAGTCATCGGTTTCATGCTGACTCCCTACGAAGCTACAGGAAATGTCGGCAAATTAGCTTGGGTAAGTTCGATCGCAGTATTGTTAGTTTACCTGCAAAGTTTGCTAGGAGCATTAGTAGGCTCTAGATGGGCACTGCACCAATGTTTGGACTCCTCAGAATTGTGCTCGGTAATGAACAGCCACATCGCCGGTATCGTACCAGCTACAGCAGCGACTTTAGCCGTAGCAGTCATGGCTTGGCGGCAGCCTGCACTGAGTCCAAAATTGCGAAAACTGGCTAATTGGGCGAGTGTTTGCCTAATTGCTCAATTAGTTCTGGGATTAGCAACTTTCCGGCTGCACCTTCAGGTAGAACCGCTGACTGTGGCCCACCAAGCAGTCGGTGCTGCTTTGCTGGGAACCCTGATAGCTTTTAGTGTTTTAGCTTGGCGCGATCGAGTTTTATCAGCTTGAGAGTAATATCATGTCCGGTAGCATCGTTCTTATATAGTGCAATGTCTTGTAGGGGCGGGTTCACCATAATTCTCGATCTAAAAGCCAACAGTTTCATAAACCCGCCCCGCCCATACAAGCACGAATCAACCGGACAGGATATAAAACGCAGATTTATCTATTCCTTGAGTAAGAGAGGGCTGATTTATCACTCGTCGGTGGGGGCGGGTTTATTAATCCTTTTAGCTACGGCAGATATCTCTCGTAAAACCCGCCCCTACGAACCAATGACAACTAACTGACAACTAACAACTAACAACTAATAACCGATGCAAGAAGTTCTTACAAACAATAGCCCCCGCCTCCACGAAAACTTTTCGCAAGTCGTGAAAAGTTACTATCAACTAACAAAACCCAGAATTATTTTACTGCTGCTAATCACCACCTCAGCAGGAATGTGGATGGCGGCAAAAGGAGAAGTAGACCCGCTATTGCTGGTATCAACTATTACTGGAGGTGCTTTAGCTTCGGCGTCGGCGAATACGATTAATTGTGTCTACGACAGTGACATCGATTATATTATGGAGCGCACCCGGTGGCGGCCGATTCCTTCCGGGCGTGTCAAGAAGCGGGATGCTTTGATATTTGCGATCGCCCTTGCTACAATATCCTTTACATTGCTGACAGTTGTTGCCAACTTATTAGCCGCATTGCTAGCAATGTCAGGCATCCTTTTCTATGTCCTAATTTACACCCACTGGCTGAAGCGCCACAGCGTGCAAAACATCGTCATCGGCGGTGCAGCAGGGGCGATTCCCCCGCTAGTTGGGTGGGCTGCGGTTACGGGAGATTTGAGTTGGGGTGCGTGGCTGCTATTTGGAATTATATTCCTGTGGACACCGCCCCATTTCTGGGCATTAGCAATGATGATTCGCGATGAATACAAGGAAGTAGGCGTCCCGATGTTACCCGTAATTGAGGGCGACGAAGAGACAGCCCGCCAAATTTGGATTTACACGCTATTGATGATTCCTGCAACTTTGCTGCTAGTTTATCCCCTGCATTTAGCGGGCGCGGTGTATGCGGGAACAGCTATTTTCCTCGGTGCTATTTTTGCCCAAAAAGCTTGGTTGCTGTTGCAGACTCCAGAGGATAAAGCCGTTGCGCGATCGCTCTTTAAATACTCTATTCTGTACCTGATGCTATTGTGCGCGGGAATAGTGGTTGACAGTTTGCCTGTGACTCATAATTTGACTACTGCTGTTGTACAAAATGTGCAAACTTTGATTAGTGCGGTTGTGATGTAGTCTGCTTTTAGAGCCCCGGCTTCTTAAAGAAGTCGGGGCTCTGGATATATTGTAAAATTTAAAGTGGAGGAAAGTTCTGATGGCTGAGAATACTGTGAAAGTAGACATCTCATTTCAATCACTGCTGGAAGCTATTTCGTCACTGGGAATTGCGGAAAGATACAAGATATGGGAATTTTTGGAAGCTGAATTATTCCCGAATGAGGACGATTCTCCAGAAGACATTGCCGAAATTGAAGCGGCCCGTGCTGACTACAAAGCTGGAGATTACACAACTTTCGATCGATATATGGCACAACGGGCAAATAAATCGACATGACTTACACCATCCTTGATGAACCTTTAAAGACAGTGACAGTTAATTTTAAAATCTTAACTATAATCATAATATATGAAAACCCTATAGAGGCGAACTGGTGATGAACTGGAAAGCACACATTCACTCAAATCCTAAAATTCTGCTTGGCAAACCTGTAATTAAGGGAACACGAATATCAGTGGAGTTCGTTCTAGGGCTATTTTCAGAAGGTTGGACGCAGCAACAAATTCTAGAAAACTACCCAACGCTTAATCCTGAATCTATCCAAGCTGTATTTGCTTTCGCGGCGGAGTGCCTCAAAGAAGACGTATTTTACACGCCTTTACTCTTTGCTGAGGCAAGTTAATGGGGTTTCTAGCAAATGAAAACTTTCCACCCAGTGACTTAACCATTTCGACAGATGAAACTACCCAACGGAGATAAGGCACTGCTTGGCGACAAGCTTGAGCGATACTCACTAAATATGCAGCATCCCAAAGGAAAAGATAAAGCCATCCTGTTTAGAAATCGATTGGGAATTACACTAGAAAACAAAACTATTTTAGAATCCGCTATATTAGAATCTGCGGTCAATCAGGAGGCGGAAATTTACAAAACAGACAACTATGGAACCCAGTATGATATCAAATTTTTCATGACCACGGAAACCGGAAGCTCTTGGGTGCTGTCATGTTGGATGATTCGCACCGATGAAGACTTTCCCCGGCTAACTAATACCTATCCTGTCAATAAGTGAGGATACTGTGATGACATTACACGAGTATGATGTTGTTGCCTTGACCGAAGAAATTCACGCAATCCATAAAGCAACCTCTCAGCCAATTTTGCTGCGACCAGGACAAGTTGGCACTATTCTCATGAGCTTTGAGGATCGCGCTTATCTAGTAGATTTTGCCGATGCTCAAGGTAATACCTATGCAATGGAAACCGTTCCCTCAGAAAAACTCATGCAACTCGTTTATGAGCCACTTCCTGCCTACGCCTAGCCTACAAATAATATTTTACAGAGTATTGAGCTGGAAGTGGCGATCGCACAATTCGCTCGCGGTGTGAATTTCGGGCGAGAAATGAGGTAAGCTAGAGACAAAGGTTTCAAACAATGCCAGCATCCGTTGCTTATCTGTTTGACAGAATCACAGTGAACCCAAGACAATGTGGCGGTCGTCCCTGCATCCGGGGAATGCGGATTCGAGTCATCGATATCCTAGAGTTGTTGGCTGCGGGTTTGAGTTTTGAGCAAATTATCGAAGAATTGCCAGACTTGGGACTTAACGATCTCAAAGCTGCGCTGATGTATGCAGTCCAAAAACTCGACCATCCCGTTTTAGCCGCATGACAATTTGGTTGAATTTTCGTCTATCGTCAGCCATTGCTGTGTGGATCGAACGGGCAAAAGCTTTAATTGTTGCAGTTGAGTAATTTTTAGATTTAGTATGATTTATGAATCTGTTTTTTGGAAAGAAGACTTACTAAAGCAAGCTAAAGCTCTCCGTGCCAGAATGACGCAAAAGCGATGGAATGAAAGCTCTTTCGCACGTCTTGAGCAAACCATAATGCTTGGATTCTATTCAATTCGGAAACTGATCGAAGCCAAGAAATTATCAGACTCAGTTGAAAATAAATGTATCACTGTGAAGTTCCATGAATGGCAAGGTAATCCAGTTACAAAGATGAATTGGGGCGACATAGATAAGTTATATGATCTTGATTCTGGACAACCAGTCACTAAAGGCTTAATTTTCTTCTGTCATCAATTCGTGCATAGCTATATTTTGGTCACTTCTTTTGATGAAAAGAATTTCCTAGATGGAATTTTCATTAGTTCGGATAGAGAACGTCATAAAGCGTTGTACTTTATCGAAATGCATCAAATTATTGATTTTTTTGAGCAAGTTGGCAACGACTATCCTTCTTCGGGATCATTCAAATTTGACGAGGAACGAGGTGATTATCGTGTTTTAAATTTATCTCGTGATGATCCCGATTTCATTGCTAAACTCCGAAAGTTCTACGGCTTTAATGGGTGAAGTTTAATTGATCTGTGCCTTCACAATCTGCTGTAGATGGCGCGGTCTAACAACCGTATTGCAGCGGACAAGTTAGAGATATTGGTGTTGATACAAAGGTTATCTGCTGCCCCTGAACACGACCGTTACCAAACTTCAAGAACAACTTTCTCTTGCTGATGCCGAAGTCATTTTGAGACGCTTGCCAGAACGAATTCAAGCGGCTTCGATCGCGCGTGCTGCCGAAATTGAAGATCCGATCGCAGCGGCGATCGAAATGGCGCTCGCCAATTTTCTCGACACAGAAGCATTAGGTTTCGTAGATTGCAAACCAGGACGCGGGCAGTAAAATCGAGAAGTCCCAGGCGATGAAGTTCGAGATAAGGTGAAAGCCCGATCGCTAAAATGATGAATAGATGTTGCTGCCAAGATAACCAGGACCACCATCACCCTCAACCTCTCTCCCGAACTCGAACACCAGATCCGCACAGAAGCAGCTAGACAGGGCGTTGAACCAGATCGCTACATCCTCAACGCCCTGCAAGAACGCCTCCAGCCTAGACTTCCAACCACCCAACCTACTGAAGCCGACTTGCTGCAACAAATTAACATCGGCTTTAGTGCACAAACCTGGGAAGAATACCATGCCCTCATCGCCAAGCGTCATGCCGAAACCCTGACTCCCGAAGAACACAAGCAACTGATCCAAATGAGCGATCGCCTTGAACAACTCAATGTTGCCCGCATTCAAGCCTTAATTCAACTCGCAACCTTCCGCAACCAACCTCTGACGGAGCTCATGCAAACCCTCGGCATCAATCCTCATCCCGAGATCGTGGATTATGCCTGAATTCCGCCTCACACAGCAGCAATGACAATTCATTAAACAACGCGCCAATGGTTGCTGCGAGTATTGTCTCAGTCAAGCTAAATTCTCTCCAGACCCCTTCTCCATTGAACACATTATCCCTCGCTCCAAAGGTGGCACCAGTGATTTGGATAATCTGGCGATCGCTTGTCAAGGGTGCAACAACTTCAAATACAGTCATAGTGAGGCGATCGACCCCGTTACAGGTGGCTCCGTCCCACTTTATCATCCTCGACGGGATAACTGGAGCGAACACTTTACTTGGAGCAGCGATTCGACTCAAATGTTGGGCTTAACACCAACTGGACGCGCTACCATCGATCGGCTGCAACTCAACCGAGAAGGAGTAGTCAATCTTCGAGGAGTTCTGCATTCTATCGCTCTACATCCACCTCACAATGATTCGTAATTGAATATCCGATCGCAGCGGCGATCGAAATGGCGATCGCCAGTTTTCTCGACACAGAAGTATTAGGTTTCGTAGATTGCAAACCTGGACGCGGGCAGTAAAACCGAGAAGAGGTGTCAAAGTTTACGGTATACTTCGTTAACGCACCCTACAAGAGCAGCGATCTATCTCTCTACCTCACGTTAAGCTAGAAACAGACAACAGAGAGCCAACCTACGCCAAAGGTTAATATCAATGGTTGCGATCGCCCAAAAAACCCTTTCCTTCGAGGAATTTCTCAACTGGGATGACGACTCCGGTAGGTCATTCGAGCTAGTCAATGGAGTTGCCATGCCCCTGAGTGAACCCACAGCCAAACATGAGGATGTCGTCGATGGTTTATGTCGTCTCTTGGTAGATCATTGCCAATCCTTGAACCTTCTCTACGTTCCTCGACAAAGTAAACAAGTCAGATTGAACGCTGCCCCGGGCGAAAGTGAATCGAGTCGTAAAGCCGACATTGTGGTGTTTGCCAAGGAAGAATGGGTCAGAATGCGTCAAAGTTCTGCCTCTGCTGCTGCCTATATTCCACCTCCCTTGGTGATCGAAGTTGTCAGTACGAATTGGCGGGATGATTACCGCATCAAATTGAATGAGTATGAAACTTTAGGAATCCTGGAGTATTGGATCGTTGATTATGCAGGGTTGGGAGGCGTTCAGTATATTGGTTCTCCAAAACAGTCTACGGTGACTATCAACCGCTTAATCGATGGTGAATATCAGGCACAGCGATATCAAGGACAAGCCATTATTGTTTCTCCAACGTTTCCTCAGTTGGTATTAACTATCGCTCAAATCGTTGCGATGACACAAGTTTAGTGTTGGTAAATTATTAGACTTGCAATTGTTAGTTGACGAACTGTACGAGCAATTGGGATACAATTATTTCATCGATTACGATAGCAATCCACCATCCCCTTGCTTAAAGTCAGAGATAACGCAGGTTTTGTAAATTGATGGGCGATCGCTATTATTTTAACTTGACTGAGATTCTCAGAAACCGGGTTTTTGACCAAATCTACGGGCGGCAACGAAATATCTTCCTCAAAAACCCGGTTTCTAAACCCCCAAATTAATTCGACTGAATTTGCGAATTCAAAACCTTAGAAATTCGATCGCGTGTTTCCTCCAAATGAGCCCGCGTATAAGCATCAGCCTTCCGATCCAAATTCCGAATACTCTTGCTCAAACCCTCCCGCAACTGCCGCAACTCGTACCAAGCCAAACTCCGCGCATCCTCTGGAACATTCGTTTTTCGCAGCACCATTCCGATCAAAATCGCCAAATGTTCCCGCTGCAAAGAACGCCGAAAATTTGAAATTTGCATCTTCTTTTCCGGCTGCAAAACCTCTTGCCAGATATCCTTTTGCACAGTATCCAACACTTCCGGCAACCTCAAAGCAGTTTCCGGCGTCGATTTTAACTCCGCATCCCGCAGCCTCGCCAGCCGCGTCGGAGATAGCAAAACTCGCAACACAAACCGCTGCAAAAAAGTAATTCGATCGCCGATCGGGTAATCTAGAGGAAACACCAAAGCCGGACTCCCCCAGTGATCCCAGCGCGAAGGTGCCAATTTGTTGAGCAATTCCGGCGCAAAACTAAACGCATCCGGGGCAAAAACGTACTTCTCTAATGTTGCTAAAGCTTCTCGCTGCTGAGAAAGTTCGATCGGCACAAACGGCAACTTCGCATTAGTATCTCCAGGGCGAATCCGGTTAAACGACTGCCCGCCGACGTACAAAGTAGCATTCATCACCTGCTGAACATAATACCCGAACACCGAATCAAACATCACCCGCAGTTCGTTATAACCGTCTTCCCCAACCGGCATTCGCTTTTCTAAACGCTTCCACATCGCCCTAGCATTATCCAATTGCCATTGCGAATACCTCAGCATATTAGCGCTGAGATCGAAAGTATTTGCAGCCGGATCGAGAATATCAACAGAATCCTCATCCGCCGCGTAAGCTAATTGCTGTTGGGCACCGCGGCTGGCAATTTGTTGCAGCGCTGGTAAGTCGCTGTTGGGGTTTGGGCCGCCAATCACCTTGTAACCGTACTCGATCGCCCAATCGTCATAAGGCCCTACAATCGTTGGAAAATAGTCGCCCTGCACAGTTCCCTGCGGTGCCAAATTAATCGGCACATAATCCATCACCGACGCCACCATACCTTGCGTGCGAGTTACCTGAGTATTGTTCAAATCCTCCGGTTGCAGCATCGTACTCCCGTGAAAATTGTGCCTCAAACCGAGAGTATGACCGACTTCGTGGGTAGTCAAAAATCGGATAAATTCATTCACATAATTGTCAATCGTCCCACTGCTAGGCGCTGCATTTTCCAACAGTGACCTCGACATTGCCCCGATCGCAAACTGCCGGCTCGATTCCAACCCAAAACACATATCCGAACTCGACATCAACCGCGATAAAGGCGAGCGTTTTTGCTCTTGGTATCTTTCTACCAAAGTCGGCAAATCATCAGCAATTCCACCTCGATCATTTTCCCCGCTGCTTTTTCCTATATCCCCATTTTCTAACAGATTCAAATAGCGAGAATACATCCCGAACTGACAGGGATTAGTATTAGAACCGTTTCGCCCTTGAAAACTCTTAGATACCGAGCGATTTTGTTCCACCAAAGACCGATAGCCTTGTTTGATTTGCCAGACAATATTAGCATCCAACAGAATGTCAGCATCTAAAATTTGCCCCGTCAGCGGGTTAGTGCGAGACGGCCCGATGCCGGCAAACTGAGGATCAAAAGAACTCGACCAGCGAATAGTATTGTAGCGAACGTCAGCCGGGTCCCATTTAGCATTGTCCGGCATTTGTTTGACCTGAATGGCCTCAGTAAAACCTGCCTTTTCAAAAGCTTTGTTCCACTCCAAAACGCCCTCGCGAATTGCGTTTCGGTATTCGGGAGGCACATTATTTTCAATCCAAAACACGATCGGCTGCACCGGAGGCGACATCGGCGCCGTCGGGATTTGCTTTTGCAAATGCCAGCGGTTGATATAGCGCACAAAAGGCTCGCGGGCGCTCTTGTCAGAAAAGTCCTTATATGCTGTGAGGAAATAGCCCACTCGCTCATCCGCAAGTCTGGGGCGGTAGCCGTTATTTAGCGGGACTTCCGAGAAACTGTAGTGAATGCGGAGGTTAAAAGCCCGACTGTCAGGAACCGAAGGTAAATAGTTAACCGCACTGTCATCATCGCTAGAAAAACCGTAAATAGAAGCAATTTCCACATTCAGCGGAAACGCTTTAACATCTTTAAAATAAGACTTGTCTTCATCGATCGAGTAAGAAGCGCCCAAAATCATCGGCAAAATCGCTTTTACCCCTGGTAAATCCCGCTTTTCACTCATCAGCAAATCGCCTAAATCGATCAGCAGAGTTTGTCTTTGCGAATGAATGCTTTTGAGCGGCAAAGAATAGAGAATCGACTCGCTAAATCCCCGTTCTACCGAACCTGCTTGCGGGTCGCCCGGACTTGTGCGAAAATTGATATTAGGAATCACAAACTGCACGTTATTTTGGACGCGCCGCAGTTGAAACAAGAAATCGCCGATCGGCATTCCGCTCAAAATGCCCGCTTCCCCCAAACCAGATGCCAATGTCACAAAGCACAGGAACTTTTTGTCGAGTTGTTGCGGTTTAATCTCCAGATATACTTTATCAGTTGCTTGATTGCGGTAAAGAGTAAATAGTCCCTCTAACTTTTGTGCGCCTTGGACAACCTGTTCAAAGGGTGCCAGAGTTTGCTGTTCGCTACTTTGTTCGTTGCTGGGCGGCCCAGAGGATAAAGCTAAAGGTAACCAGAAACCTTTATACAAACTGAAACAGAAAAATGCTAAAGATAAGATAAAAAATATCAAAGGCAGATTTTTTCTCGGAATTTTTATCTGTTGATTTTTGCTATTTTCAGGAAATATCAATCTTTTCATTTTCAGTATTTAGCCGCCGGAAAGAATAGTTTTGAGATAGTCGCGCCGCACTCGCAACGCTGGGAGCATCTAACTTCTAAAATAGCTCAAAACTCAAAAGTCAAAACTACTGTTTCGCCGGCCAGGGAATCATGGGATCTTGAGCCAACCGCTTAGAAACTGCAATAGCACCGTAACGGTTGAGGTGGCTGGGGTCGGAAAAAGATTCCCGCGCCTGGGGCCACAGTAAACTATTATCTAGGAAAATTAGTCCGCTTTGGGCTGCTAATTCTTGCATATATTGCCGGAATTCTTGTTCGTAACCTGTCCGCACCGGGTCTAAATAATCTTCAGTCAGAGGCATATTCACAAACACGAGATTGATGTTGCGAACCTTGGTAAATTCGATCAAATTTTTGAGTGCTAGAGCTTGTTCGCCTATCAATTTAAAATTTTGATAGTCGGAGTCGTAATAACCAGATACTTTCGGGTGCTTCTGAAAGTAAGTCTCGGGATTGAAGCGGATATCGATCGGCAAAAAGCCATTTGGTTGAAACTCGCTGACGGGTTTACTCGCAGCAGTTGGCTGGGCATTTTCCGTTGTTTGTTCACCCAGGGCTGCGGTTTGGGGGCTGTCAGTTGCAGCAGGGGCTGATGGATTAACGATCGATCGCAAAAACCCTTTGAGTCGATCGCGCTTTTTGTAAATTGCAGAACCCTCAACCAACTTTTTACTCACCAATTGCTGAACGTTAGCTTGAGTTTGTCCCAAATTGTTCACCAATTCAGTCGCAGTCGCCACCGGATTGTTGGCGCTTGCGTTCGATGTTTCGGCTTCTAATTGATTGGTGCGGATCAGAAAACTACCCCGGCTCAATTGCCTGTAACCTTCCGAAGAAGCGATCGCACTAAAAGTCAAATCCGGCCGCCCGCTGTTGAGAGCCCTCGCCCCGTCCGCCAACACCAGCAATTTCGGCAGTTGTTGCGGCGGCAAAATCCGGCGGATGAGCGAATCTACAACCTGGAGAGTAGCTCCATTAACCCCAAAATTGTAAGCCCTCAGCCCCGGGTAGCCCGAAGCTGCCAAAGCTGTTTCCAAAACCGCCGGGTCGATGCCCCGCAGCGCCCTCGAACTACCGACAATTAAAATATCCGGCGGTTTTTTGTGCAAGTGGATGTACTCTTGATAGCGCGCTATCTGCTCGTCAAGCTGCTGGCTCCTCAAAGTTGGGAACACCGCAGGAGCAGAAACATCAGCTACAGGAACGCTAGTATTTCCCGGTTTCGTAAACCCAGAGCCATTGAAAGCCTCTTGCTGGTTCGCGGGCGGCGACGGCTGCAACGGAATTTGAGGCAAATTTACCTCATCAGCAGGGGGAACGGGGTTCGGGGTTTCGTTCGGAAGTGGGGCTGTAACGTCGTCCACAGCCTTGGGAGAGGGATTTTGACAATTTGGGCCCTTACAAACTTCCGAGGCGCTAGGAGCTTGACTGACCGTCGCCGATTGCAGAAATAGACCGAGGAGCCAATCGGTATTGAAAGTCAGCAGACAGCCGGCGATCGCCCAAATCAAAGCCATTCCCGCCGCGCGATCGGCTCTCACGCCTCCCGGCGCAGCAGCATTCGTTGACAAACCATCGTTGGGAACAAACAAACCCGAAGCGACAAGCGGTTGCACCGCAGCTTGAACTAACTGCTCGCCCAGATTGTATCCCGGGAGTCTGATTTTGAAGCGGGGCCGCCAGGAGTTGGGCGTCGGAGCATCGAACACCAAATTGTCGCCCAAACCCGAAAAAGCCCCCTCATCCGCCGGCGCAAACTCCGGCACTGGTTCCTTTTCCAACACAGCCAGTTGCGAGGGAGCCGGTGCGGGTGCCGCTGCTGATTCCTCGTCAACCGCCGTTCTGAGGTCAATTGCGTAGCGCCACAGCGGCACTTTCTGGCCCGCGCGGCGTCCGTAGACTCGCACCCCTGACACTCCCGGAATTTGTAACTGCCGCAAAAATTTAGCCACCGGCGGCCCGACCTTCGACTGAGAAGGGCAAGTCAGAGCTTCAGTCATGACGTGCAGCACGTCGGCTTTTTGCAGCACGACCGCCCGAATCCCTCCTGTTTCCAGCTTGCGCCTGAGACTGGGGTTGAGCAACCTGTTCAATAAAAAAGTCAAAGCCAATTGGTCGCCCTCAGCAGCCAGCGTTCTGGTGCTCGCAGCCAAGTCGGGATGGTGGGCAGCAGGCAAGTCCACCCAGTCTATCCACACCGGAGACTCCGGCGCCGCCTGAGAGTCCTTGGCTGGTTCTACGCCGTAGATAGTAGCTGCGCGGATGCCTTGGGGTGCGAAGGAAGCCAACAAAGGGGCGATCGTGTCGGTGGTTTGCTGCTTGTCGGGGTATTCTTGGCGTTTAGTCTTTTGTCCTTTTTTGGCAGTTTTGCTGCAAAACAGGTGGAGGGTTGCTTCTTTGAGGGTGGCCCGCACTTCGACTCTCGATGCTGCCAAGTGTTGGTTTAGCAGTTTGGCGATCGCAGGTACGTCTCCCCACCTGGCCCATTCCTTGAGAATTTTGTCCGGCGAAGTCAAATCCACCCGCAGCACCCAGTCCGGCTTCGCTTCGCCGCTGACTTGGCTGCCGATTAATGCTTCCCGGAAATCCTCTAGTTGCAGTTTCCGCAGCCTGCCGGCGATGGGTTCTGCCAGCAAGGAAGGGTCGGGGCTGTAAGCTGACTCGCACAGCACCAGCAGCCGGCGTTCCTTGGGCTTGATATTTTCCGGCGCCTGAGCCGGCAGGTTTTCCCGGTTGCTTTTGAGTTCTTTTTCGCGAATGCTTACTTTCACCGAAACTCCCATCGGCCCGAGGATTTCGCTGAGATAGCTGGCGATCGCATCTGGATAGCCCCGGCGCGCCAACGTTTCCGGCGAAACCGTCAATGTTCCACCGCGATCGCCCTCGCCTGAGTCAGCTTCGGGGGATTGAATCAAAGCCACCGCGCCACGGTTCGCTTTCTGCTGCGGGGGAACGGCGGAACTAAAAGCTTCCCGCGTCGCAGCAGCCGAAGTGTCGATCGTCACGGCGGAAGTTTCAAAAACTTCTGGGTATTGAATCCGGGAGGCGACGGGCAGACTTTCGGCGTCAAAATCCAGTTCTTCCCGTACTTGCGGCGGGTGGGTCGATGTTTTTACAGCCTCTGGTGTCTGTTTGAGTTTGTGATTTTGATTCTTAAATTGGTCGAAAAATCCGCCTCTTTTAGGGCTGGCTGGCGGTTCGTCGGGGGAACTCGCTGGCGGCGGCACTTCGGCAACTTTTGGTTCCGGTTGCTGTGGCTGTGGCTGCTGCTGTCGCTGCGGACTGCTGCAATCGAGCCGGACTGTCCAGTCATTTTGTCGGGAACCGATTTTGCGACCGCACAGAAACAACTGGTAAATTTTAGGTCGATCGGGCAGCAGTCGCGTTAAATCAGTGTGTTCGAGGGCGTTGGTAAATCTCGCCGTCACCAATTCTTGAGACGGGCACTGCGCTGCTTCGCACAAAATGTGCAGGTGATTTCCCCGCAAACGCGCTTGTACTTGAACTTCGGGAAGCCCTAAAGCTTCCCCGGCCCACTGCGACGCGCTCGATCGATTGTCTGCCAATATGCTCCCGTTCGCATTCAACATGAAACTCTAAATTTTGCCAAAGCTGGTTTTGTTTTCTAGAAATAGCACAGTTACAGATTTTACAGACAATTATTTGATTTGCCGAGCCTAACCGTTTTGTCTGGTTTAAGCCATGCTGGACTTAGTGTCTTGCCTTGTATCCCCTCGGCTTCGAGCCGTTGGGGAATATTTTTTTGATAATACCTCGACATTTTGGCACAGATAGGTCCAACTTAAGCCAAGTAACAAGTTATTCGTCATTAGTCATATCGTTTCCGTTTGCATCCGAATAATAATTAGACCTCTCTCATAATTCTTGTGGAACAGGCATCCTGACTGTTCAAGACTGGCTTTTCGGGAAATGTCTATTATTTTCCGACTGTAGTGCTGTGGTTTCGTCATGCTCCGCGGAGAGAGTCGCAGGATCGATATAATTCGGGGAGCATCCCGATTTTATACAAAGCGTTTTTTCCGAGTCCGAGCTTATGATCTCGCGAGAAGATATTTATAGACTTGGCTGCGCGGGGACGATCGCTTGCAGGATATCATTCGGATATCACCGGATTTGATATCAGAAGTCATTAGTCAGAAGGCAGCGGTCAAGATGATTATTTGCCTTGTAAACTGAGGATTACGGATTGACACAGGAGAAATTTATGCCGTCGGAAAACCAAGACTTGCTCAAAACTAAAACACCTAACAGTCCAAAGTTGCCAGTTCCCTCAGACATTTTATTGAGCTTGGTCGCCTTACCCATGCTGGGCGGGTTGGTGGTGGCTAAAGCTGCTGCTGAGTTTGTTGCGTCGATCGGCGTTGAAAGCGAAGAAGTCTTTCGGGGTTCGCGCCTCCCCGTGCTCAACTTTCCTCAATCACACGACTAGAAAGCCCAAGGAAGGATGCTGCAGCTAGAAGTTTAATTTTTTGACCCCGCCTAAAAACGGATACGGTGCCACGTACTCCTGTCGTGGAGAGATAAAAATTTTCGACCCTAGTTCAACTTCCCAGATTTATCTTTGGAGTAAATCTAAAATTGTTCGACTGAGCGCGACTCAACTGACCGCTCGCCGAACCTCTCAGGCTGAGCGTCTAAAATCTAAAATCGCAAGTCAACAGATATGAAAGCTTGACAATAGGTACAATCTGTGGCCTAAGAATTAATCTTTCCTTATACTTTGTACATAAGTGCCTTCTACTTTCTACGTTGCAAGAAGTTGTCTCAAATTTGACTGCAAACAAAAGTGTTTTAGGCGAAACTAAACCATACAATTTTCTTGACACCCGCAGCTATTGAGGAACAGCCCGATGAGTTCAGTCCTCCAGTCTTCAGAACAGGCTATTGATGCAACATCTATTTCCCATTCTCCCGCTTACTCAAAATCAGACCTGTTTCTGCGCAATCGCCTCAAAGTAGTAGAGGACTTGTGGGAATCGGTGCTGCGACAGGAGTGCGGGCAGGAATTGGTGGATTTGCTCCAACAAATGCGATCGGTCAATTCCGCTGAGGGACAAGCCACTCACTTTCGCGACTCGAATGTCGTACAGCTAATCGAAAAGCTCGACCTTAACGCCGCCATCCGCGCGGCTCGGGCTTTTGCACTGTATTTCCAGTTAATCAACATTGTCGAACAGCACTACGAACAGCGAGACCAACAGCTAGCTTACGCTAGCAGCAACGACGCTGGGGGGCGGATGTTTTCTAAGCTGCCAGGACAAGCAACGGATGCCCCCGATCGCCCGCGGCACAGGGAAGGCCCAAGCCCCGCCCAAACAGCTCTGACCAATGCAGACAGCAGCGAGACGATCGCCCGAGATGCCGGCACTTTTCACCAACTGTTCCCGATGCTGCTGCGCTTGAACGTGCCGAGCCAGCAAATTCAGCGCTTGATCGATCAGTTGGACATCCGCTTGGTATTCACCGCTCACCCGACGGAAATTGTCCGCCACACGATCCGCACCAAGCAGCGGCGGATGGCGAAGATTCTCCAACAGCTAGACCAAGTTGACGAGAAATTTCAGGTGATCGGGGCCGACTCTCCAAGCCCCTATCCGGTGTCTTGCTGGGAAGCGGCGGCTCTCCAAGAGCAACTGATGGAAGAAATTCGCCTCTGGTGGCGCACTGACGAACTGCACCAGTTCAAGCCGACTGTGCTTGACGAGGTGGAGTACACTCTGCACTACTTTGATGAAGTCTTGTTTGATGCAATTCCAGAACTCTACCACCGACTCAAGCAAGCGCTGCACGCTTCTTATCCTTACCTGAAACCGCCGAGTTACAATTTTTGCAAATTCGGTTCTTGGGTAGGTTCCGACAGAGACGGCAATCCTTCTGTGACTCCGAAAGTTACTTGGCAAACCGCTTGCTATCAGCGCCATTTGGTGCTGTGTAAGTACATCAACGCCGTGAAGCGGCTGAACGAACTTTTGAGTTTGTCGCTGCACTGGAGCGACGTGCTGCCGGAATTGCTGGAATCTCTCGATCGCGACAAATCGGAATTCCCGGAGGTTTACGAACAATGGGCAATCCGCTACCGCCAAGAACCTTATCGGTTGAAGCTGGCCTACGTGCTGCAGCGACTGGAAAATACGCGCGATCGCAATTGGCGGCTCTACAAAGGAGACGAGTTGCAGCGGGAGCGCGAAGCTTTGTCAGAAAATCCCGGAATGACCGGCCTTTATCGATCGGGCGCTGAGTTTTTGACCGAGCTCAAGCTCATCGAACGCAATTTAGTGGAAACAGGTTTGAGCTGTCGGGACTTGGAAAATCTGCTCTGCCAAGTAGAAATTTACGGATTTAATTTGGCTTACCTAGATATCCGCCAAGAGTCAACAGTACACTCTGACGCTTTGAGCGAAATTGCTGAATACTTGCAAATTTTGCCCAAGTCTTACAATCAAATGTCGGAAGGCGATCGAGTTATTTGGCTGGCAACGGAACTGCAAACTCGCCGCCCTTTAATTCCAGCAGAATTGCCCTTTTCTCCCAAAACTTGCGAGACGATCAATACCTTTCGGATATTGCGGCAAATGCACCAGGAGTTTGGCCCGGAAATTTGCCAAACTTACGTCATCAGCATGAGCCACGATGTCAGCGATTTACTGGCGGTTTTGCTGTTAGCAAAAGAAGCCGGACTTTACGATCCGGCGACAGGAATTAGCAGCATTCAAGTAGTTCCCCTGTTTGAAACTGTGGAAGATTTGAAAAAAGCGCCGGAAGTAATGCAAAAAATCTTTGATCTGCCTCTTTATCGAGCTTTGCTAATAGGAGGATACGCGCAGGAAGTAGCGGAAAAAAGCGAAGAAAATATCCAATGTCCAATCGACACTCTCAAATTGCAAGAGGTGATGCTGGGCTATTCGGACAGCAATAAAGATTCTGGTTTCCTCAGCAGCAATTGGGAAATCCACAAAGCTCAAAAGGCTTTGCAAATGGTTGCGGAAAAATACAATGTAGAGTTGCGGATTTTTCACGGCCGAGGCGGTTCTGTAGGGCGCGGCGGCGGGCCTGCTTACAAGGCAATTTTGGCTCAGCCTGGAAAGAGTATTAGCGGGCGAATTAAGATTACCGAACAAGGCGAGGTTTTGGCTTCTAAATATTCTTTGCCGGAGTTGGCGCTTTACAATTTGGAAACTGTGGCGGCGGCGGTAATTCAAGCTAGTTTGCTGCACACTGGTTTTGATGGCATCGACCCTTGGAATGAGATTATGGAGGAGTTGTCGGTGAGATCGCGATCGCACTACCGCCATTTAATCTACGAACAGCCGGATTTAGTTGATTTCTTCCACCAAGTTACCCCGATTCAAGAAATCAGCCAGTTGCAAATTAGTTCTCGCCCGGCCCGTCGCGGTGGCAAAAAAGACATCAGCGGTTTGCGAGCAATTCCGTGGGTGTTTAGCTGGACTCAAAGCCGCTTTTTGCTGCCTTCTTGGTACGGTGTCGGCACAGCTTTGCAAGAGTTTTTGCTGGAGGAACCGGAAGAACACATGAAACTTTTGCAGTATTTCTACTTGAAGTGGCCATTTTTTAGAATGGTAATTTCTAAGGTGGAAATGACTTTATCTAAGGTGGATTTGCAGATTGCAGAACATTACGTGCAGGAGTTAGCTTTGCCTGCTGATAAGGAGCGGTTTAAGGCTTTATTCGAGCAAATTGCTGCCGAATTTCACTTGATTCGCGATTTGGTTTTAACGATTACTGGACACCAACGTTTGTTGGACGAAGATCCGGCATTGCAGCGATCGGTGCAGTTGCGAAATGCGACGATTGTGCCTTTGGGTTTGTTGCAGGTTTCGCTGCTGAAACGTTTGCGGCAGCACGGTAGTGGCGGGGTTCCGGGGGTGATTCACTCGCGTTACAGCAAGGGTGAATTGTTGCGGGGAGCTCTGCTGACGATTAATGGAATTGCTGCTGGGATGCGGAATACCGGCTAAGGAAATAGTTTTGAGTTTTGAATTCGTGGTGAGGTGCGCCTAGCGCACCTTGCTACTGGTAGTTTCAGAATTCAGGCGATCGCCCATTGTAGTCACAGCCATAGAAAACTGTTCGCTATCCTAGCTGAGATTTTTTATGTCTAAACGCAAACAGTCTGAAGGTTGTCGCCCGATGCTGCGGCGCACTTTTTTATTTTTAACGGGCATAGCTTTGGCGCGGGTTGCGGCTGACTATTTTGCGATCGCCCAAAACCGAGATAGTTTCTTGACTCTCATGGGTCAACTGTGGCAAAAGTCACTCGCTTTTTTATCCAGTATACAATCCAATCAAACTCCTCAACCTCTGCCTAGTAATTCCACTCTAAAATCCGCGAAAACTCCTCAAACTCGGCCCAGCAATCCCATCGTTAAATCGCCGGAAACTCCTCAACCAAAGGCCGCGAATTCTCCTTTTGTGAAGTCTCAAACTCAAGTTATTAGACGTTCCGCTAATCAAGCAAAACCTGTACAACTCAGCAGTCAAAATCTAGCTGGCGCAAGTTTTTATCTGACAACTATTGACCTCGCCGACCCAGAAATTTATATCACAATTGGGTTAGCTAATAATGCAGACTTTGCAAATACTTCAAAAGTAACGCGGGGTGACGAAGCTTTTGAAAATATGGTGTCGCGTTACCGGGCTGCTGTTGTTGCTAACGGGACTTTTTTTGGTAAAGATGAGCAGAAATCTGTACTGGGAAATATGGTGGCGGCGGGTAAGTTTCTGAAATACAGCCGATGGGAAAATTACGGCACGACTTTGGGGATTAAAGCGGGAAATCAATTGGAAATGGTGACTGCTAGAACTGAAGGTAAGCCGGATTGGAGTCAACATTGGTTTTCTCTGACTTGCGGGCCGAGATTGGTTAAAGGGGGGAAAGTTTGGCTGTCTCCTTTATCGGAAGGTTTTAAAGATTCTCATGTTTTGGGTGTGGGTTCGAGAACGGCGATCGGCTTTCCAGCTTCCAGAGATAAGTTATTTTTGGTGACTTTTCTTGATAGTTTGTCTTTGGAAGCAGAAGCTAAGGTTATGCAGGCGATCGGCTGTTTTGAAGCGATGAATTTGGACGGGGGCGCTTCGGTGGGTTTGGCTCATCAAGGGCAGATTTTATTGCCACCGGGTCGGAATTTGACGAATGTGCTGGTGGTTTACGATCGCGAAAATCGAGCGCCGGCTCAGTTAAAGGAGTCCTGGGAACGCTTTCAAAAGGGATCTCGACCTTCCCCCAATCCGTCCGTTTTTTTTGATTGATCTAGCAGAAGGAAGTTCGGCTTCCGTTGCACGCGATCGGGATGTAACGGATGGAAGAAAGAAGTCCGATGGAAGTCGGAATCGAGGGAGCATCTCGATTTTGGGTAGTGCTCCCGAGGGAAGGATGAGAGAATTAGAGACAATGCTATAACCAGTGCTGGGGATACGTCCTTTCTGCCGCTAAATTATTAAAGATGACGGCGCACAAGACCAAAATTATTGAGCCCTCAAAAGCAGGTGTTAGCAAAAATTTCCAGTCGGGTTTGGTCATCATAACGACTAAGGCAACTGCTCCCGAAGGCGGATGTAGAGTTCGCGTAATCTGCATAATTCCGATCGCACTAGAAACAGCCATTCCCATCGCCCAGGGAGAAGAACCGAGAAAATGCACAATCATTAAACTGGTGAGAGCAGCTAAGAAATTGCCCCCAATGACATTCCGGGGTTGAGCCAAAGGGCTGTCAGGGACACCAAAGATCAGAACGCTTGTAGCGCCAAACGGAGCCATTAGTAAAGGAGTATTAGTTTTTAGAGCAAGATAGGACGTTGCAGTAATTGCCAAAAAACTGCCAATCAAACTCCAAAAAATATGCCGAGGATGAGGTCTGTCTATTGGGCAGGTCAATGGACACGATCGCCATCTCCCAAAGGTTTTAAACCAATAACTTTCCCATTTCAGTCGAATTTTTTTACTGTCAATCATAAATTAGGTTACTTGATAACCACGCTTCTTAAATTGTCTGAACTAACCTCCGGTAAAGTTAAGATATCATAACAATTGCTCAAAAAGTAGCTAAAGGCACAGATTTTTTACTTCTATGCCACTCAAGCAGCAGCTAACCACTCGCTTGGAACCCACTAGCAAGTTTGGTCGGTTTTGCAACAGACTTTATCGGCAGTCGCACAACTTCACCGTTAGCCGTCAGAGTTATTGATGAGGGTAAAGCCAGAGGTTACTTGTAAGGTGCGATGCCCAGTAAGCATAAATTGAAAGATCGCACCCACACTTTGGATAAGTCTCTAGTAGAATGCGATCGCCGTTTTCTGGTTAGTGCGATCTTCTCGCTCGCACTCGGATATAATTACGAACTTAATCTTGGTTACGGAGAGTTTTGCCACTCGGCGGTAAGCTTGCGGAAATTGTATTGAGACGCGCCGGGGTGACAAGTAACGCAACTGCTGATATTTGCGGGTTGTGGCAGTTTTACTTTAGGGTGCAGTGCTTTGAAATAGCGAGAACTGGCGACTCGGTAGGCGAGTTCTTCGTCTTTTGCTTGGGGACGGGAAAAAGTTTGCAGGTAGTTCCAGACTAGCAGGCGGGGCGGGTCTACTAGCAGTTGGATGGTTTGTCCGTAGTGTTGGGAATCTTGCAGCAAGCGGCGCCAAGTTTCTGTAGGTAATACTTGCGGCGGTAAAGCGATGTGACAGGTGGCGCAGTTTTCTAGGTACAGTTGCTGTCCGAGTTGGTAGCGTTCGGGAATGCGATCGACCGTACCAGTATCCTCGATCGAAGACACCTGAGCAAGTCGCGCGGGAGTGCGAGAGTAGGCAGTCTGAGCTGCAACCCATCCGCCACAGGTACAGCAGATAATTATCAACACTAGCAACGTTGAGTAAAGCCCCCGCAAGCCTACTCTGCGACGTTTGCGGGGTTTTTCCTGTTTCATAATTCTGAATTTATTTTTGGTTAAATCACTGGTATGCTCATGCCTTCGCGGGCTAAGCAGGCATTAGCGAACGTTGCCTGCACCTCTGCTTCGACTCGATCGAGAAAATTGTCGTCGTGGCCCGGATCGTGGTGAAACATCACGATTTTTTTGACTCCAGCAGCTTTCGCTATTTCTACTCCTGCTTGCCAAGTCGAGTGTCCCCAGCCGACTTTCGGGGTTTTGAAGTTGTAATACTCTTCGTTGGTGTAGTTGGCGTCGTAAATCAGCACGTCGGCGTTGCGAGCTAGGTGTACCACGTTCTCGTCGAGGCGATCGGGAAAATGTTCTGTATCGGTGCAGTAGACGGCCGTGTGTCCCTCCCAGGTGACTCGATATCCGATCGCCGTATTAGGATGGTTGAGCAGTGCTGTTTCTATTTTCACATCGTCGAGTTCGAGAATATCCCCAGGCGTCAAATCGTTGAATTTGAGGTCTGACTGCATCACTTGGATGGGGACGGGAAAATTGGGGTGCACCATTTGGTCGGCAAGACGGTGTTTGATGGTAGTGCCGTTGGGGGCGATCGCACCGTAAATGTGAAAGCAGTTCCCCGGGATAAAGGCGGGAGTAAAAAACGGAAACCCTTGAATGTGATCCCAGTGAGTATGACTAAAAAACATATGGGCTTCCACTGGCATTTGCCGCAGCAAGTTTAGACCCAGAACTCGCAGGCCCGTACCGCCGTCAAAGATCAGGCGTTTTTTACCCAAGCGCATTTCTACACAGGAGGTGTTACCTCCGTAGCGAAGTGTTTTGGTGCCGGGGGTGGCTATGCTGCCCCGCACGCCCCAAAACTGAACGACAAACTCGGTCAAAGGACTATTTTCCATTGTGGCTTTGCGATCGGAAGGCTGTGGATTGGGTAGAGAGGGTGCGGAATCTGGCATTTTTTTTAGCTTTGGGGACAGGAATTTGGGAGTTGAAATCTTAGTTTTTAGTTTTTAGTTTTTAGTTTTTAGCAATCTGTACTATAATCAAGCGCTTGATCGGGAAACCATCCGAGTGCCTAATACTTGGGCTGTTAGAATTCTCAACCTTACGGGTTGGTGTAGGAGATGTCACCCTTGAGAGATTATTTTTTGCACCCTGCAGGCTGCCCGGCGTTTTCTGTGTTCTGAGATTAAGATAGCGCCGAACAAGAGTCTTAGGGTAAAATTTCCTCAAACTAGAAGGCCATTCTCAGGAGTAGAATTTGCGCTTCATCTTACTCTAGGAGTAGTATTTTTTTCAAGATTGGGGCCGGGGCAGGGTTTTGAGGAATGCCGTTCCGGTGAGTCGGCATTCACGACTGATTTGACATTCTACCCACCTGTTCCTCGACTGCATCCCTAGACGTGCAGCGATCGCCTTAAGTTCGGCCCCCTGAGTTTTTAGTCGGGTTGCAGTCGAGGAGTTCGGGCTAGGGGCTTATTTGCGATCGGCTGCGATGCACTTTTCCACTAAGGGCATGACTTGATCGACATCTTGCCAACCCAGAATTTCTGTGACTTTTTTCTCCAAATTTTTGTAGGTTCTAAAAAATTCGGCTATTTCGTCCAAGCGGTGGGGGGCTACGTCTTTGAGGGACTTATAGTGAGCATAGCGGGGGTCTTTGTCGGGAACGCACAATAGTTTTTCGTCCCTGTCGCCTCCGTCGATCATTTCCAGCATTCCGATCGGACGGGCTGCGATTATGCACCCTGGAAATGTGGGCTCATCCATCATTACCATGCCGTCGAGGGGGTCGCCATCATCGGCTAAGGTATTGGGTATGAAGCCGTAGTCGCACGGATATTGGACTGAGGAAGAAAGCACCCGATCGAGAGCAAAGGCTTGCAAGTCTTTATCAAATTCGTACTTGTTTTTGCTACCGGCGGTAATTTCGATGAGGACGTTGAGCAGTCCTGGTTTCGGCTGTGCCGGAATTAGCGATAAGTCCACAACAATATCTCCAAGTTAACAGATGATTGGGATGAGTGCTACTTGCCAAATCCCTTTGATAGCATTTTACGGGCGATCGGGCTTTTCGGCTGCATGAGATTGACCGAAAGCGGACGAGTGCGATCGGCGTTGCACAATTTGAAGAGGATGCTTGTGGGGTGTCCCGCCTGCTGGGAAAATACACCGGAGGGGCAGGACGCATCCTGCAGTTTGAGGGCGCAATGCTTTGTTTGGGCGATCTAGAGATATTTTCACATCGATATATTCTTTTTACCGTCTGTCTAAGTTCTTTGAATTTTCAATCCCAACCACTGGCTTAGTTCTGTCGCTAACCACTCGATTTCTGATTCACTTAGTCCCTGCTTCACTCCTAGTTGATATTTTTGGTTGCCCGCTTGAACAATCACCTGAGAAACTTCGTATAATTCTGGTCGCTTATCGGGCATAAGAGATTTAATTTCTTCAATTTCCAACTGGCAAATGTCCTGTCTGGGAGCTGGCTGGGAATTCTTCCATCTCAACCCGAGCAGATGGCTACTATAGGATATTTGCTGCCGATCGATTACCAGATGCAATTCCCGAAATAGTGCAAAGATCGACATTACTCCAGCCGCTACTAAAAAACTTCCTGACATCATCCTCAAAACCAATGGATTTATCGGAATTTGGTAATAATTCATCCACAATGCGATACTCGCAGCAACCGCACCCGAAAGTATGGAAACCCAATCAAAAGCGAATCCATGCGGCGGAATTACAATCTCTATCAACTCCGAATTTTTTGTTAATTTAATATCGCTGCCTCGCGGCTGCACGGGTATAATACTTTTGGGTATCTCGCGGGGATTTGCGAGGGAGTTCCATGCTTCCCCAGCCGAAGATAACCGTTTTTCCAAACTCGGTTCGGTCATCCACTCCAGCCAATCAATTAAATTAGGATTTAGTTGCGTTACCCGATCGGCAAATTGAATTTTTAAATCCTGCTGCGACAGTTCGGTGGGATGCAAACCCGTTACCAAATAAATTAAAGTTGCACCTAAACCGTAGAGGTCAGAAGCCTCAACGGAGCGCCCGCCAAATTGTTCCGGCGCCATATATCCGTAAGTTCCCACTACTGTAATTGTCCCACCAATTTTTGCAGCTTGGTTCTGCACCGATCCGAAATCAACTAAATAAACTTGTCCGACAGTGTGGCCGGATCTGCTGTGCAGTAAAATATTGCTAGGTTTAATATCGCGGTGAATAACTGGCGGATTTTGTTCTTGCAAATAAATCAAAATTTCTAACAACGATTTAGCTAATTCTTTCACCTCGCTTTCGCTAAAAGTACGCCCCGAGCGCAAATGATCTTCCAAAGTTTTCCCCTCTACATAAGTTTGTACCAGGGCAAATCCTTTGCTGTCTGGTTCGTCAATTTCCACGTAGTCGAGGTAGCGGGGAATTGCTGGGTGAGAAAGCGTTTTTAAAGTTTCTGCTTCCCGTTCAAATAGCTTGAGGTCTTGCCATTCAAAATCGCTGCCGAGGAATAGCTGTTTGATGACAACTAATTCTTGAGTTTGTAAGTCACGAGCCAGCAAAGTTTGCCGACCAGTTTGTTTTCCTAGTTGTCGTTGTACTTCGTAGCGTTCTTCTAATATTTTGCAAATCCTCATATTTTTAACCTTAATCTTAACTTGATGTTAAACGCTCTTCTTTTAGATATCCGACTTCTTGGAGCAGTCGGATATCTTGGTATTCTATGATTCTTCACTAGCGCTCAAAAGGACAACTAATCAACCGGATATGATATTACTTTTCATTTTAAAGTCCACTTTCTTTTTGATACCATCGGGCAATAGACTTGCTACTTTCCCCCATTGACAGCCCTGCAATTAGCGACTGTACCAGCACTAAAAAAATAAAATCTCCCGGCCCACCACTTATCAGAAAGAGAAAGAAGACGATGCTTAGAGAGGTACAGAACACGATACTAATTGCAGTTAAAACCTGTCGGTGAAGTTTGGGATTAGTTAGGGGAAAAAAACACAAGCGCGTCACAATCCCTACGATTATTGCGTTCCCCCACCCCAGCAGCAAGCCGAGAAAACTACCGATGAATGCTCCCATAATTGTCCCCGCTATCGGCAAAAAAAAGGTGCCGTAAATTGCTGCACAAGCTCCTACACTTAGAGTTCCCATCCAAGTGCTGCGCCCGATCGCATTCCAGAACAAGCTAAAGGTATTCACGGTTTTTCCCTGTTTCAATGGCAGGGAATATTTATTGATTTGCTGCGGTTTTTCTAGAACTTCTTTTGCCATCTGAACCGAGGTGGGACGGCGTTCTAAACTGGGATGTGTCATCCACTTCAGCCAATTGGTAAAACCTGGACTCAGTTGGCTGAATTGCTCGAATTCAATCTGCAAATCTTGTTGCGGTAAATCGGCAGGATGCTGCTTGGTAATTAAGGCGATTAATGTTGCTCCCAAGCCGTACAAGTCGGAAGCGGGAACCGCCCTCCCGCCAAATTGTTCTGGTGGCATATAGCCATAAGTTCCCACAACGGTGACTGTTTTCCCTTGTTGGGTTGCTAGAGTTTGAACTGCACCGAAATCGACTAGGTAGACTTCGCCGACGCTGTTGCCCGATCGATTTTTGAGTAAAATATTGCTGGGTTTAATGTCGCGGTGAATGACCGGGGGCTGTCGCTGGTGCAGGTATGCGAGAATGTCTAATAATGCTGTTGCTAATTGTTTGACTTCGCTTTCGCTGAAGGTGCGGCCGTCTGAAAGATATTCTTGTAGGGATTTGGCTTCGATGTAACTCTGAACTAGGGCGAATCCTTTGCGGTTGGGGGTGTCGATTTCAAAGGAGTCTAGATATCGGGGAATTGCGACATGGGATAGGGATTTTAAGGTTTCGACTTCTCGCTCAAACAGTTTTAAGTCTTCCCAGTTAAAGTCGCTGCTGAATGAGAGGAGTTTGACTACTACTTGCTGTTGGGTTTTTAAGTCGCGGGCGAGTAAGGTTTGCCTTCCTGCTTGCTTGCCGAGCCGCCGATCGCACTGATAGCGATCGGCTAATATTTCTTTTGACAAATCGCCGATGTTTTGTCCGCTCATGTTCTCTTGCCCTAGAACCGATTAAACCTAGTGTAGTTGACAAAAGCGCAATAATCGGAAATGTTCGGGCTACAGCAAAAAACTTTTTCTGTCAAAGAGCAACCGCCTTTAAGAGCCAGCGATCAAGCACCATAAAGACGCCCCTGAGTTAAGTTTGAATTTAATTTTGGATTTGCTTGTAAATTGACTGCACTACGTCGAGCAGGCTCAAGACTTGCTGCCATTCGGGGGCATCGGGGTTGTAGCTTTTGGCGCGCTGAGTTTTCAAACTGTGGTGCAAGAGGGAAAGCAGCGCGTCTGGAGACTGTAAGGAATTCTCCTCTTCATCTGCTGGGGTTTGGGCTGCATTTTCTTCGATATCTTCTTTAATTTTTTGTGCTCTATCGGCGAGGGCTAAAGATCTGCCTGCCAGGTTTTCCGGCATTTTGGGCTGTTCGGACAAAGACGCGCTGGTTAGTTCTACCAATAGTTGACAGACTCGATCGACCCATTCGCGATCGTTTACTGAAAAGGAACCGGATTTGAACACTTGTCCGTCAGGTCTTTGCTGAATGCTTTGTACCTTCTGGATCAGAGGGATAGCCTTAACAGTGATGTTTTCCGGGATTCTGGGGATATCTGACAAGGAGCTCCGAGCAATCTCCAGCAATAGTTGGTAAACCTGATCTACCCACTCAACATCTCCCGATTGCGAATTCCAATTATTCATAACTGACGCTAGTGGTTTTCTATATCTAAGACTAGAACATTGACTATCTGCGAAGGAAGCTCTTTTTAGGAGCCACTAACGCTATTAAGACTTACGCGGGCGGGGTGAGAAACCCGGTTTTTGAGCGGATGTTTCGTCGCCTTTCTCCAAGATTTTTCTCAGAAACCTGGTAACGCTGCCGCCCGTCATAACTATTTTTAAGCGCTTCAAATAATAGAAGTGCTAAGTTTGTTGCCGTAGGTAGTGCGAAGGAAACACGTAGGGCGAAACCCCGGCATCTCGCTGGCAAATTCAAATCCGGTTATATAACCATAATACCTGTTGGAGCTTATTTACAATTACCTCAATAGGATATTCAGGTTAATAGGTGGTGGGGTGGGAGGCGCACCCCCCGATCGCGATTGCCCCACCCGGAACCCTGGCGCCACCGCGAGGATTTGCTGTGGGCTACTGCTATTTTTCTGTGAGATTCCACACACCATCCCAGTTGAGTACATCTGAAAACGCATGCTGAAATAACATACAGCGATCGACGTGCAATTTAGCTGCCTTGTTTTTCGGGTCAACATCCAGAACGGCCTTAAATTCGCCTTCAGCGTCTGTAAAGGCTTGCTTGGCTTTTGGTTCTAAGGCTTTCTTAAACTCGCTCAGCAGTTTTTTCACCCGATCGAGTCCCAGGTTTTCAAATTCCTCATCTAACATTTCTGCAACTGTCTCGCAGGCCCGACTTTTAATTTTCGCCTGCAATAGCTGCCTGATCTCTGCGGGTTTCAGCCTCTTGATTTGGGGATTTGATGGTTGTAAGATGTCTGCTTCCAAGAGCTTTTTGACTTCGCCTTCTTGCAAGTATTTAATATCGTCTGCTGATAGCGGCTTGATTTTTGCTTGCAGCAGCATTTTGGCTTCGTCTTCCGAGAGGTTTTTGATTCCTTCCAATTTCAGCAGTTGGATTTCTGTCTGCAACAGTACGATGAGTTTGTCTGCTTCGGACAGGTTTTTGGGGTCGTACTCTGACAGCTTTTTCAGTTGATATAACAGCTTCCTTAGTTCGTGTTCCAACTGTTGCTCTAGATTGTAGGACAGTTTCTTAATCTCTGCCTCCGGCATTTCGGCGACATCCTTTAAGATGTTTTTCACCTCACTTTCTGAGAGTCTTTGGCTGACTGGAGTTTTGTAATGTTCGCGCCCCTTGGTGTAATGTTCTACAATTTTTTGCTGTGTTTCGGTTAGTGACTTGCCAACGGGCGAGTATCCCTCGCGGATGCCGATGAGTTCGTAAACGATTACGGGTTCGCTTTTGCCTTTGACAGTAATAAAGTCGAGTTCTCGCACGTAGAGCCGATCGGCATAATCTCTGTAAGTATTGTCGCTGATGATCAAGTCGGTGCCGTATTGCTTGCTGGCGCCTTCTAAGCGAGAGGCGAGGTTTACGCCGTCTCCGATCGAAGTCAATTCCATGCGTTTGCTACTGCCGATGTTGCCGCTGACAACTTCATCGGAATGCACGCCCATACCGATGCCGATCGGCAATTCCCCATGTGCCATGCGCTCTTGATTGAACTCTGCCAGTTTTTCCCGCATTTTCACTGCGGTTTGCATCGCGCACCAAGCATGATCCTCTAGGGGCGCTGGAGAGCCAAAAACTGCCATCAGAGCGTCGCCGATGTATTTGTCGAGAGTCCCTCCGTACTCGAATACGACATCTACCATCACTTCAAAATATTTGTTTAGCATCACTACCACTTCTTCGGCTTGCAATTTTTCCGTAAGTGTGGTATAGCTGCGAATGTCTGAGAACAGCACTGAAACGTTTTTGCGCTTACCGCCCAATCCAATATCCCCTGAAGCTAACAAAGCTTCGGCTACTTCAGGCGTCATGTAACGGTACATCAAGTTCTTGACTTGCTTGGCCTCGCTAATATCTTCCATGACGACTAACGCGCCGTTGACCTTGCTGGGGTCGATCGCATCCGTCATAGAATTTATCGAGAGATTGATACTCTGCGGTTTCCCTACACAGGATACCAAAACTTGATCGGGGTAATACTGCTGGCGATCCTTATCGTCTTCGGGAGACAAAGACGCATCAAACCACTTAGCAAAATCGCCTTTTTCTAACTTAATTAACTCGCGCAAAGATTGACCTTCGGCTAATTCGGCATCGCTGACACCCAGTAATTTTGTGGCACTGGGATTGGTCGCTACTATATGGCCTTTTTTATCTGTAGAAATCACGCCGTTAGTCAGGGCGTGCAGCATATCTTTTTGTCTTTGTTCTTGCTGTTTGACTTCTGCAAACAGTTTGGCGTTTTGCAAGGCGACTCCTGCTTGGATATTAAACGCCTTCATAAATTCCATGTCGCTGCGATTGAAACTCGCTTTCCATTGTTCTGGGGCTTGTGGCCAGTTTTCGGGGTTGTAGGGGGGAAATTCTCCTTGTTTTTTTTTGTTCATTAATTGAGTAACTGCGATCAATTTGTGATCTGCATTAAAGACTGGCATACAGAGCATACTGCAAGTACGGTAGCCAGTTTTTGGATCCACTTCTTTGGCCATTTCAGCGCGAGGATCGTCGTACACGTCAAAGGGAATCAACAGCGGTTCGCCGGATTCGGCCACGATGCCTGCAAAACCTGCTGTTCTGGGTATGCGAAGTTCTTTCAAGCTGCCGGCGAACGGGATTTTCGTCCACAGTTCGTCTTTCTCTTCATCGATCAGCCACAGGGTGCTGCGATCGGCGTTCATGAGTTCTTGGGCCTGATCCATCACCCTTTTTAGGGTATCTTCTAAGTCTAAACCGCTCTGAGAAAGAGCGTTGACGGCGTTCATCAGCGCTGTCGCGGCCCGTTGTCTTTGAGTTGCTGCGTAGAAAGATTTAGAAGACTCTAGAATTAGGCGAATCGACGGGGCAAATTCTCGAAAAACTTGTTCGTCTTCTTGAGTAAATCCTGCCTTGTCAATCTGTGATTCTAAAGTACCATAATGTTGGTGGTTGGGTTTGAGTTTATTAATCAGTTGAACTACTGCTACTAACTCTCCTGTTTCTTCGTTGAGCAGGGGCATCGCCAGCATTGTATAAGTGCGATATCCATTTTTTTCGTCAAATTTTTGGGCGTTAGCCGATCGGGGGTCGTTATAAAAATCATAAGGAATGTTCACCACTTTTTTTTCCGTGGCTACTTCTCCCGCAATGCCCACATGGGCGGGAACTCGGATCTCTAGACTTTTGCCATTTTCGTCTTTAGCGACGATCGCCCAGAGTTCATTTTTTTCGTCGTCTAATAAATATATCGTGCTGCGATCGGCATTTAGCAATTCCCCGGTTTTGAGGGTAATCGACTGCAACATTTCGTTAAGGATGGCGTCGAATCCCTGCGCGTCAAGAATATTGTCCAGCATTCCCAGGGTTTGATTGACAACCTTAAGTTTCTCTTCTACTTCCTTAACTACTTCTGTAAAGCTTTCCTTATTTAGGAGATCGAGAACACCGGATAATCCTGGACTTTTGGCAAGAGCGCTACTGCTAGAGGAAGGCTGAGAATATTTTTCCTGATGGTTTTCACTGACAACAGTAAAATCATGGTTTTCACTGACAACAGTGGCCTCTACTGTCACTGTCGTGTTGTTTTCCATAGCTGGCAGATTGGGAGATGCAGATTTCATAGACCTTTACAGAATCTTAAGCGTAAGGGTTAGTCTCTAAGCTAGGAGAGCGGGCAAGTTCATTAGTGAGTCACCTGTCGCACAAAACTCAATTATGTGTGAAAGTATTTCCCAGTTTACAGAACTCCGGCCACAGGCCAAGGGAAATTCAGTTGGCCTTGCTGCTGAACGGAGGGTGGGAGAGTAACGAGGCTATGGGAGTGCTGCAATCTTTTTAGAGATCGCGAATGTTGTTTAAATGGTTTATTAACTGATTTTGACATTGTGCGTACCTGGTTTAAGTAGGTTCTGCCGATCTTTGAGCCGATCGCCTGCAGGAACATGAATGCGTACTGCTGGGAGGACTGCTGAAAGAGGGATGGCATTGTAGGACTATCGGCAATTGTGACACCACCAGTTGCTAGTGATGTGTGCCCTTCTCTACACAATTGTGGTTTTTAACTAGAATTTCTCTCAATTTTGCTGCTCTTAGCTTTCATCCCGTAACTAAACTCACGGGGCTTTCAGCTTTTTTTTGTAAAACTTGCGGTTGCCATTTTTAGTGTAACCTCCGGATCGGAAAAACTCCGCCTTTTAACCCCACGATCGGCTTGAGGGTCAGCTTAGGGTTTGGCAGACTGAGTTTGGCGCAATCCGGCGGCTTCGACAAGCAGGGATTCGGCGAAGGCGATGGCTTCTGTTGCTGAGCGGCCGCTGGCGAGTTGGGCGAGTTCTTCGCGCCGCTGCTCACTGTTGAGGGCGGCCACTCTGACTACTGTACGTTCCATTGGTTCGGAGTGGGCTGCGGCTTCCTCGATACTTGGTTCTGCTTCGATCGTCTGTTTGTTGACGCGAAAATGAAAATCAGCCATCGCAGCGATCAGCGGCTGGTGGGTGACGCAGAGAACTTGGTGTTTGTCGGAGAGTTGGTAGAGTTTTTTGGCGATCGCCCCGGCGACTCTCCCGGAGACTCCGGCGTCGATTTCGTCAAAAATCAGCGTACCGGCACTTTCTATTTGGGAAAAACAAGCTTTGATGGCCAGCAGAAAGCGGCTCATTTCTCCCCCGGAGGCGATCGCGCCCAGAGGTTGCAAAGGTTCGCCCGGATTGGGGCTGAAACAAAAGGCGATTTGGTCGGCACCGGTAGCGGTTGGGGTACAAGGCGAGATTTCGACTTGAAATTGCACTTTTTCCATTGCTAACGGCTTAAGTTCTCCTACGAGGTGCGTTTCTAGTTTGAGGGCTGCTTCGCGCCGCAGGGTGGTGAGGTGGTTGCAAGCGTCTTTTAATTGCTCTAAAGCGTTCTGATATGCGAGTTCTAAGGCTTCCATTGACTCGCCTCCTTCTAAAAGTTCATTTAGTTCGTTTTGAATGCTTTGGTAGTAGGCGATCGCTTCTTTAAGCGGCCCGTATTTGCGGCAAATTTGTTTGAGTTCGCGAATCCGATCTTCTACTTCTTCGAGTCTTTCGGGATCTGCTTCTAATTGTTCGCCGTAGCTGCTAATTTGCCGGCTGGCTTCTGTGGCTTGGGCTAAAGCATCGCTGACCATTTCTAGGATTGGTTGCAACTGCACATCGTAAACCGCCATGTCGCTTAAAATTACTTCGGCTTTGCTCAACAAGTCGGCGGCTGATGCGCTGTCGCCGTCGTTTTGGTAGAGGGCTTGGTGGACTTGGTAACTCTGCTGCTGCAATTCGACGACGTGGCCCAGCCGGATTGATTCTTGTTCTAGCTGTTCGAGTTCGTCGGCGTCTTCGATGTGGGCTTCCCCGAGTTCTCGGACTTGGTATTCTAACAAATCAAGTCTTTGCAGTCGCTGCTGTTCCGACTGACGCCTGCGTTTGAGGGCTGTTTTGGCATTGCTGGCTGAGATCCACGCGGAGGCGATGATCGATCGTGCTTCAGTAAGCTTTTTGCCGCCGTATAAATCCAGCCATTCTCGCTGGAGGGTTTCTTGTCCGAGGTGGACGGTTTGGCCTTGGGCGGTAATTTCGACCAGCCGATCGCGCAGTTGATCCATTAACTGGCGGTTGACGAGAATTCCGTTCAAGCGCGATCTGGTGCGTAGAGCGCCGCTTGATGCGTTAATTTCCCGGCTGCAAACGGCTAAATTTCCGTCTATGGGTTCGATTTCTTGCTCGCCCAGCCACAAAGCTGCGGCTTTGTCCAATTCAAAGGTAGCTTCCAATATTGCCCGCGCTGCTCCGGTGCGAATCGATCGGCGATCGACTTTCCCACCCAACACTGCATCGATCGCATCTAGAATAATCGATTTGCCGGCCCCGGTTTCCCCTGTAAATACGTTCAAACTCGGGCAAAAATCTAGATCCAGGCAGTCAATTAAGGCAAAGTTTTCTATTCTGAGGGATATTAACATGGGGAATTTGGAATTTGGAAATTGGAATTGGAAATTGGAATTAGTAATTAGTAATTAGTAATTAGTAATTGGGAATTGGTAACAACTGTCAACTGGCAACTGACTTCGGCTATAGTTTCAACCACCCAAACAAATCTCCTACCGTCAGCCGCAATTCTGCTGCCCAATCTGGAACGGGCAACACTTCTTCGGGTTTCGCTAAAATTTCTGGTTGCTTTCCAGGGGGATAAATTAAGATCGAGCGCACCATCGGAGCGATCAGCCAACCCATTTGAGTGCCGTTTTTCAGACAGTGTAAAATATTCCCAGTTACTTTAGTTTGACTCTTCCCTGGAGACAGAATTTCAATTGTCCAATCTGGGTAAGTTTCAAATACATTAGCAACATCCCCATTTTCATCAACTGGTATTCTTTCCCAAGTAAATACTGTGACATCTGGCACGATTGACCTGCCGTCAAAAGTACACCGTAATTCAGGAAAAGCTAAGGCAATTTTCTGATTTTTAACTGCGACATTGATTGCTGGGACTAATTCACCTTGAATCCGGCTATGTTTTCCTTGTGGCATAGGTTTTTGGATGATTTGACCGTTGATATATTCGCTAGCTGGTTCGGTTTCGGGCAGTTTTAGAAACTCGGACAAAGTTAGTGTTTTTGTTGGTATTTGTACCATCTTTTACTCCTTTTATTCCATAAAACCCAAATGTTTTCTAGCAGCAAGAGTTACCATTCTGCCCCGACTTGTCCGCTGCAAAAATCCGATTTGCATCAAATAAGGTTCGTATACATCCTCAATGGTTTGAGTGTCTTCTCCTGTAGAAGCTGCGAGAGTTTCTAAGCCCACTGGGCCGCCGTTAAAGTTCTCAATCATTGCTGTCAAAATCCGCCGATCTGTCCAATCTAAACCTAGCGGATCGACGTTGAATAATTCCAGGGCGAGTGAGGCAACTTCGGCATCAATTGGCTTTAAGTTTTTGACTTCGCTGTAGTCTCTAACTCGCCGCAGCAAACGGTTAGCGATCCGGGGCGTTCCGCGAGCTCTGCGGGCAATCTCTATGGCTCCTTCAGGAGTGATTTTAGTGTCGAGAACTTGGGCGGTTCTTTGGACAATTAGACTGAGTTCGTCTATTTCGTAGTAGCGCAATCTTTGGATCAAGCCGAAGCGATCGCGCAATGGAGATGTCAGGGACCCGACTTTTGTGGTTGCTCCTACTAAGGTAAAGGGTTTCAGGGGAATGCTGCGGATTTTGGCACTTTTGCCTTGACCGATCGTAATATCTAAGCGGCAGTCTTCCATCGCCGGATAGAGGATTTCTTCTGTAACTTTAGATAAGCGGTGAATTTCGTCGATAAACAGCACGTCGCCTGCTTTGAGGTTGATCAGCAATCCCACAATATCTCGCGGTTTTTCTAAAGCTGGGGCGGTGGTGATTTTGCATTCAACTTCCATTTCTGCTGCTAAAATTAGCGACATTGTGGTTTTGCCCAACCCTGGAGGCCCGTAGAGTAACAGGTGATCCATCGGTTCGCCGCGAGATTTGGCGGCTGCAATTGCGATCGCCAAAACTTCTCTCAAGTCTTTTTGCCCGATGTATTCAGCTAACCGCTGGGGTCGGATTTTGTCGTCTTGTTTGCTGTTGATTTCGTCGGGTAGTTCTTGCGATTCTAGCAGCGATTCCGCCTCGGGTTTGGCCACTTTTTTGCGACGGGCCGGGGCTATGTCTTCGGGTAGATTTGGGTCGGGGGGCTGTTGTTTGGAGGAGATAATAGCCATATTTATTTGCGATCGGGCAGCGGGAAGTGTTTACAATTGTTGTTAGCAGAATCTTTAAAATTATTGAGTTCGTTATGAGTATTCCATCTTCTTTATTAGCATCGGAAAGCATAACTTTTGAGGGGGCGATCGAGCTGACTCAATCTTTACTGTCGTTCATGGAGGCCGATCGACTTTTACAAGCCGACATCCAGCAAGCTGTTACATCTCTGGTGAAAACACAGAACGGTGCTAGGGGTTTTTTTGTCACCTATCTAACGGACGATCGACAGGAGGCAGATCACCCGTCACCCGGAGTAGTCGAGGCGCTGCGATCGGCTCCTGAGATCGTAGCAGAACTGCTGGTGAAAAATTTGGCGATGTCGGCGGCAATGGTTGTACATCATTCGCGCCAGCAAAAGGAGGAAATGGCGGCCGATTCTGCTAGAGTGCAGGAGCGATCGCGCAATTTAATTCAAATGCTGCAAATGCCAGCCTGTCAAACTATAGCGTCGCAAATGCTAGAAAGTTTGCAAAGTGCCAACGGCAAGTATGAAAAATTTTTCCAGCGGTGGGGCTACGACGACGAGCAAAAACTAGCGATGGGTTCGGCAGTTCGATCGGCGATCGGCTAAAATAACCTCCGAAGGAAGAGGAAAGAAGAAAGAAAGAAGAAGCCGAAGCTAGGGTGGCAGATCCTTGATCAAAGCGGCGGGGCTGTGGAATAATTGCGGTTTAACAAAAGCTGCACAATTGTAGCTTGAGTTGATTTAGGTGTGAAGGTAGTGAACGAGGGCGAAAAAATTGCTGAGAACGGTGAAAGGAGTTGCCCAAAAAGCCCGAAGGGTGCGCGGTAGGCTGCCCGCAATTACGCCCCGGCGGTGGGCGAAGCTGAATCTGCTGGCAACATTGGTGCGCCGGGACTTGGAAGCTCAATACAAAGGCTCGATTCTGGGCAATTTGTGGCCGCTGCTGAATCAGCTATCGCAATTGGTGATTTACACATACGTATTTTCGATCGTCCTCAAGGTAAAGCTCAGCCTTGCAGGCTTCCCAGAAAACAGCGACATTACATTTGGAGTCTGGTTGTTTGCAGGTTTGCTGCCTTGGACTGCCTTCACCAGCGGTTTGATCAAGTCGGGAGTATCGGTGGTGGGGCAGCCAAATTTAGTGAAAAAAGTGGTATTTCCTCTCGGTTTACTGCCCCTAGTGCCGATTTTTACAGCTTTTCTTGAAAGTTCTCTGGGTTTAGCAGCTTTGATTGTGATAGTTGCAGTGTCGTCGCAAAAGCTCAACGCTACTTTATGCTTGCTGCCGCTGGTGTGGATACCTCAGTTGCTGATAACTGCTGGCTTGGGATATTTGACAGCGGGCTTGACTGTATTTTTGCGAGACATTCCTCAGACATTAGGTGTTATTCTAAATTTTTGGTTTTATTTGACGCCGATCGTCTACCCAGCATCAATCATCCCCCAAGAGTGGCGAGGGTGGGTATTTTGGCTAAATCCAATGGCCGCCATCTCGGAGGTTTATCGAGACCTCATACTGCTTGGAGAAGTGAAGCATTGGGGCGAATGGGGTGTCGCCACGCTGATTTCTGCTGTTATATTTTGTGGAGGTTTGGCGGTTTACCGGCGTTTGCGTCCCGCTTTTGCTGACGTGCTGTAAATTTGTGTGAGATCTACAGTCAATCTAAAATCTAAATTCTAAAATCTAAAATCGATTGTGCTGTAAATATGTTTGAGATTTCAAGTCAATCTAAAATCTAAAATCTAAAATCTAAAATCGATTGACTGCCGCCAATGACAGAAAATGTAATTTCACTAAAAAATGTTTCCAAATGCTTTAAGCGGTACGATCGTCCAGGAGACCGCTTAAAGGAAATTATTTACCCCAGCAAAAAACTGGCTGACGAATTTTGGGCCCTGCACGACATCAATCTGGAAATTCCTCAAGGACAAACTCTGGGAATCGTCGGTCGCAACGGTTCGGGGAAAAGCACTCTCCTGCAAATAATTGTGGGGACGCTAACGCCTACCGCAGGAAGCGTGGAGGTTAAAGGGCGAGTCTCCGCTTTGTTGGAACTCGGAAGCGGGTTTAACCCGGAATTTACCGGGCGACAAAATGTGTTTTTTAACGCTCAGTTACTGGGATTCAATCAAAAACAAACTGAAGAAAAATTTGACGATATAGCTGCTTTTGCTGATATTGGCGATTTCATCGAACAGCCAGTCAAAACTTATTCTAGCGGTATGTTTGTCAGGCTAGCTTTTGCTGTTGCGACTAGCGTCGAGCCAGATATTTTGGTGGTTGACGAGGCGCTTTCGGTGGGCGACGAAGCTTTTCAACGCAAGTGTTTTGCCCGCTTGCAAAGCATTCAGGAAGGTGGCGGAACAATTTTATTTGTTTCTCACGCTGCTACTTCTGTGGTGCAACTTTGTACATCGGCGATTTTAATGGATAGCGGTGAATTGCTGCTCGCTCACACGCCGAAGGTGGTAATTTCTAAGTATCAAAAGCTTATTTATGCCGATCCGGATCAGGTTTTGGGGTTGAAGTCAGATATTCGCTCTCTGAACCAACTGACAAAACAGGAAAGTCAAGACCACCTTCAGGAGGCTAATTTAGAAAGCACAAAGAGGGAAGTTAAACCGGATCAACATCTCTCTAAACCCAAGGAATATTACGATGAATTTTACGATCCGGGGATGATACCGTCGAATACGGTAAGGTATCCGTCTCGCGGAGCGGAAATTATCAACCCCCACATCGAGACGCTGAAGGGAAATGTGGTAAATCACTTGCTAGGGCGTCAAGATTATATTTATACTTACTCGGTCACTTTCTCGCGGTCAACTTCCAAGGTTAGGTTTGGAATGTTGATTAAAACGATTAGCGGTTTTGAGTTGGCGGGTGCTTCTTTGAAGGCTTCTACTCAGTCAGTTAGGTATGTGGAAGCGGGAACGACAATTGTAGTTAAGTTTCAGTTTAAATGTTTGCTGAATCCCGGGGTTTATTTTCTGAATGCTGGGGTTGTGGGAACGGTTGATGGAGATTTAACTTATCTGGATCGCTGCGTTGATGTGGCGATGTTTAGAGTTCAGTCTTGTACAGAGTCCTGCGGTAACGGCATCGTTGACTTGCTGATCGAACCGTGTTTAACTGTTGTTAATGCTGATTCTATAGTGAAAGAGCAGTCAACAGAGGTTATCTAAAATTCTGTAAAAACAATGAGCGATATCAATTTAGATTTAGTAGAAAATCCCGTAATCAAAGCATTTATTCAAGATCAAGCTAAGTTTGCCGAAAATTTTAAACTGAATATCTGCGAAGACGATGAAATGTATTTGTTCAGCTTGAACAACGTCAAAGACGATCGCGATCGGGCTTTGGTGCGCTATTATTCGATCGGGCGTCGCATCTTGGATACGGTTAAACAAGTTGTGGAATGGCATTTTGGCAGTTTTGAAAATGTTCCCTCTTTTCTAGATTTTGCCTGCGGTTACGGTCGATTTACCCGGTTTTTGATTCAGGAAATGTCGCCGGAAAAAATTTGGGTTTCTGATATTTATGCTAACGCTGTTAAGTTTCAAACAGAATACTTGGGCGTCAACGGTATTGTCTCGACGGGACAACCAGAAAATTATTTAATTGACCGCAAGTTTGACTGCATTCTGGCTAATTCTTTTTTCAGCCATATGCCCGAAAGGACTTTTACAAGTTGGTTGCAAAATTTGTACGATTTGTTGACTCCTAACGGCATTTTGATGTTCAGCGTTCACGATGAGTGTTTGCGCCTAGCCAATATAGAAATGCCGGCAAATGGTATTTTGTTTAGTCCTCAAAGCGAAAGCCAGTCCTTAGATAAGGAGGAATACGGCACAACTTATGTAACTGAAAAGTTTGTGAGAGAATGTGTCGAGAAAGTTAGCGGAGGCAAAGCTTTTGTTCACCGCATCAAAAAAGGCATATGCAGGTTTCAGGATTTGTATGTTGTCACAAATGAGTTAGTTAGAGATTTTTCGGAGTTTAAATTCCATCATCATCCGGAAGGATATATTGATGTTGCTGCTTTTACGAATAAGGAGAATTTGTATCTGGAAGGATGGGTGGCTGATGTGAATTCCGGCGGTCGAGTTGAGGAGCTGCAAGTGCTGGTAAACGGCGAGGTTGTACAGAAGTGCGAGCCTTTTTACGATCGCCCTGATGTGGCTGGATATTTTGAAAATGATGGGGCTTTGCAGTCGGGTTGGAGGTGTTATTTACCAAAAAACACGGTGGCGCTGCAGGATGTGTTAATAGTCAAAGCAATCAATAACTACGGTTTGGAATGGATTCTGGAAACTTGCACTGTTAAATCGCTGCTTAACCAAAGGCAATCGCAGTCTTTGTTGGGGTCTACTCAGACCAAACTAAAATTACTCGAAACTCAGTTAGCTTCGGCTAAGATAGAATGGGAGCAAAAGCAAAGTAAGTTAATGATTACTGAAACAAAGTTGGAAGAAACTCAAACTGAATTAGTTTTAGCTCAAACGCAATTGGAGCAAACTCAAAATCACTTATTATCCGTGCAAATGCAGTTGGAGAAAACGGAAAATCAACTAATTAATCTCAAACAAGAACTAGAGCAAGCGAAGTGTCGAGTTTTAGCAATGGAAAGCAGCAAGTTCTGGAAGATCAGAAGCGCGTGGTTTCAAGTCAGGCGATCCCTGGGCTTAGCGGGAGAGTAGCGAGTAAATTTGGTGTGGGAATTAGGGCGAGGGAGATAAATTGTGAGTACAAATGACAGCAAACCGTCGGTTTTTATTGTTACCGGAATGCACCGTTCCGGTACGTCTTTAACAGCTTCTTTGTTTCAGAAAGTCGGGGTTGATATTGGCAAAAAGTTAGTGGGCCCGGCCGACGGAAATGTGAAAGGTCATTTCGAGAATGTTGATTTTGTGGAGTTTCACAAAAGTGTTTTGCGATCGCACGGTATTGATGAACTCGGATGTACGTTTGAAAAAACGATTCCGGTAGCAGCGGAATACGTGGAAATCGCCAAACGCGCGATCGACCAAAATCAACAAACTCACAAACATTGGGGTTGGAAAGACCCGCGAACAGCCCTTTTTTGGGATTTTTGGCTGACTTTACTCCCCGAAGCTAATTTTATCTGTGTTTATCGATCGCCCTGGGAAGTAGTCGATTCCCTTTACCGCCGGGGAACCGATGTCAGCTTGCTGCAAAATCCCGAAATGGCAGTAAAAATGTGGATTCACTACAATCAAAAAGTTTTAGAACTTTACGAACGTTTCCCCGATCGCTGTCTCCTAGCCAACGTTTACCCCATCGGCAACACTCCTGAACTTTTCCTCGATCGAGTCAACGAAAAATTTAATGTTAACTTAGGTGCCATACCGGGCGACAATTTTGAAGAATCTTTATTAGTCAACGATATTGTCAAAAGTCACAGACCGAGTTTAATAGAAAAATATTTTCCCGAAGCATTAGAACTATATGAACTTTTGGAAACCCAAGCTGGCAATCTGAGCAGCGAATCGAAAGGTGCGATCGCTCAAGTTATTCATTTCCCCGCCTCTCCAGTCTGGCCATTTGAAGATTGGCTAAAAATCCGCTTGCTGGAAAAACAGCAAAAAATTAGGTCTTCCGAACTCAAACAGTGGCAAGAAGAATTTCACCATGCCCAAGCGAAAGTGTTGGGATTAGAGACAGAATTAGGAGCAACTCAAGTACAGCTTGCAGGCAAAGAATCAAATTTTCAAGAAGCTTTAGCAAAACTCCTCGGATTAGAAACAGAATTAGGACAAACTCAGGTACAGCTTGCAGGCAAAGAATCGCAATTTCAAGAAGCTTTAACAAAAGTCTTAAAATTAGAAGCAGAATTAGGACAAACTCAGGTACAGCTTGCAGGCAAAGAATCGCAATTTCAAGAAGCGTTAGCGAAACTCCTCGGATTAGAAACAGAATTAGGACAAACTCAGGTACAGCTTGCAGGCAAAGAATCGCAATTTCAAACAGCTTTAGCGAAAGTATTAGAATTAGAAGCAGAATTAGGACAAACTCAGGTACAATTTGAAGAGACTGAATTTATATTGCAGCAAAAGTTAGCTGAATTACTTCAGTTAGAAACAGCACAAAGTCAAACTCAGGAAAAATTAAAGGATACTCAGGAAAATTTAGAACAAGCCTGCCAGGAAAATGAACTTTTTCGGGCAGAACTTGCTACAATCAAGTCTTCTAGATGGTGGCAAGTGAGAGAAAAATGGTGGGAAGTTCAGCGCAGAATCCGCGAATTGTTCCCTAAATTTATTTTTTCGTTAGACCAACCCACTACTTGGCAAGTTTGCGATTCCCACCTGCTAATTGTGGGCTGGGTTTTTCACAAAAAAAGAGAGACTACAGCAGTCCGGGCCAGAATTAAAGACCAGAGTTTTGCGGGCGTTTACGGCATAGATAGAAGTGATATAGCGCTAGCACACTCTAATATTCCGGCTGCGAAGAAATCAGGTTTTACAATTGAATTGGAAGCGCCTGCCGGACGGCACGAAGTGCTACTGGAAGCGCAAGATGATCGAGGTAAATGGCATTTGTTGGCAGCTTATCCGTTGTTAGTTTCAACGATTCAAGCATCGTTAGATGTACCGGTGGTGTGGGAACAGCGTCAGGGTCAAATTTTGTTTGCAGGTTGGTGCTGCCACCACGATCGCAAAATTGCTAAATTAAGCTTGTTGTGCGGCGATATTTCTGTAGAATGCGCCTACGGTTTGCGGCGAAAAGATGTCGGCGAAGTGTTTCCTGACTGGGTTAACAGTTCGGAAAGCGGTTTTGAGGCCATTGTCGATTTGCCTCCGGGCGAATGGCACGTTTCTCTGCAAGCTGAGTTAGAAACCGGGGAAATTTTGTCTTTTCAAGCGCCTAAAATATTGACCGTGCGGCGCTACGAGATCTGGCAGCGAAGTGCTGAGAAATTTGAGGAGTTATCAAGGTTTACAGCCGCAATTCAGCAGCGGGCGAAGGAGAGAAAACAGCGTCTCGGCAGAATTGTGCCGATGCCTTGGGAAATTGTGAAGGTGATTCGCCAGTTGGGGAAAATTTATCGGCAGCAAAAACAGTTTACTGCGCCGGGAGATTTACTGCCACCTGCGGGTTTTGTGGTGCCTCAACCAATTGATAGATATGACGCATGGCTTCAGGTGAATCAGTGGAACGATCGCGCGCGCGATTACTTAATTTCTCGGTTAAAATCCTGCCGGGAACCCCTGCCAAAAATTTCGGTAGTAATGCCAGTTTACAACCCGCAGATAGATTTTCTCGAAAGTGCGATCGACAGCGTAATCAATCAAGTTTATCCAAACTGGGAACTCTGCATTGCCGACGATTGCAGCAGCGATTTCACTGTTGCTGACACTTTGAAAAACTGGGTTCAAAAGGACGATCGTATCCGCATCACATTTCGTACAGAAAACGGCAACATCAGCGCAGCCACCAACAGCGCCGCCGCCCTCGCAACAGGCGACATCCTCCTGTTTTTAGACAACGACGACGAACTCACTCCCGACGCATTAGGCGAAGTCGCCTTATATTTTGCCTCACATCCAGCTACCGATTTTCTCTATTCCGACGACGACAAAATCGACACTAAAGGTCGCCGCTTCGCCCCGCAATTCAAACCGGAATGGTCGCCGGAACTGCTGCTTTCCTATATGTATCTCGGTCATTTGTGCGCCGTGAGAAGACACATTTTTGAACAAATAGGCGGTTTGCGGATAGGTCTTGAAGGCTCGCAAGATTACGATTTTGCATTGAGAGCAACCGAAATTTCTCGCCACGTCGCGCACCTGCCGTTAGTGCTGTATCACTGGCGAACCGCACCCGGTTCTACAGCCATATCTGGGGCCGCGAAACCTGCCAGTTTTGCCGCAGGTCAAAAAGCCATTCAAGATGCACTAAACCGTCGCCAAATTAACGGCAATGTCGCTCAGCACGCATGGGCGATTAAAGAAAATTTGGGCATATTTTCCCAGGATTTCCCGGATAATGGCCCATCAGTAACGCTAATTATTCCTACTAAAAATCAGTTTAAATTGCTGAAAGCCTGTCTGGATTCTCTAGAAACTACCACATATAAAAATTATCAAGTTGCCGTCATCGACAACGAAAGCGACGATCCTAAAACTCTAGAATATTTAAAGCAATTAAATTGCCAAGTTTTGCATATAAAAAATCCTGGTGGCAAGTTTAGTTTTGCAGCAATTAACAACCGCGCTGCCGAACAAGTTGATAGCGAATATGTGTTGTTTTTGAACAACGATACTGAAGTAATTAACCCGCGCTGGCTGAGTCAAATGGTGGGATACGCTCAAATCCCTGGCGTGGGTGCAGTCGGCGCGAGGCTGTTATATCCCGACGGCAGAATTCAGCACGCGGGCGTAATTCACGGGCTGCATCACGGCTTGGCTGGTCACGCTTTTAAGCTGATGAACAGCGACAATCGAGGCTATCTGTCTCAAGCGATGGTAACGCGAAATTACTCTGCGGTAACAGCCGCTTGCACGATTACTCCGCGTCAATTGTTCTTAGAATTGGGCGGTTTTGATGAGGAGAATTTTGCTGTTGCTTACAATGATGCAGATTATGGATACCGACTGTTAGAACGGGGTTATCGGTGCGTATATTGTGCCGAGGCGGAGTTGTTGCACAAAGAGGGAACTTCTAGGGGTTTTACCGACAATCCTCAAGAAGTGGCGGCTTTTAGACGCAAGTATGCGGGGAAAAAAGACAGTTTTTACAGTCCTCACTTGTCTTTAGAAGATGAGTATTTTCATATTCAACCTCGACGGGTTTTTATGAAGGAAGAAGGTTCGGCAACGGATTTTGTAACGGATGTAACGGATGGAAAGAAGAAAGAAAAAATAAAAGGTGATAATTTTGGTGCTTTGATATCAGTAAATAATTTTGTAAATCCTATCAGAGTTTTGATGTGCAGCAATTCGCTGGATTTCACTGGTGCGCCGCTGCATCAGTACGAAATCGCGGTGAAATTGGCGGCTGAGGGTGTGATTAAGCCGATCGTACTTTGCACAACAGAGGGGCCTCTGCGTCAAGCTTACGAACAGCAGGGAATTGAAGTAATTGTGCGCGACAATCCTCTCGAACACATCTATCAGCGCGATGCTTATGATGAAGCCATCCGCAGTTTTAGCACAGAAATTGCAAGTTTAAAAGTAGATACAATTTATGCCAATACTTTAGAAAACTTTTTTGTAGTTGATGCGGCGCGAGAAATCGGAATTCCTGTGGTGTGGAACGTACACGAAAGCGAACCTTGGCAAACTTATTTTAACAGGTTTGGTTCTGAGATTGCGGCGAGAGCTTTAGAGTGTTTTCGCTTTCCTTACAAGGTGATTTTTGTGGCGGATGCAACGCGGGACAGGTATTGGTCTCTCAACAGCCACCACAATTTTACCGTGATTCACAACGGTTTAGATTTGAGCAAACTACAAAATTCTGACTATGGTGAATTGCCTAGAAAAAGTTTAGGTGTTGCAGCGGAAGATGTGGTTATTTTGCTGCTTGGAACTGTATGCGAACGCAAAGGCCAGCAGGATTTAGTTAAGGCACTTTCTCTTTTGCCTGACAAATGGCACAATAAAATTAGGTGTTTTATTGTGGGCGATCGCCCGAGTATTTACAGCAATAAATTAGCCGAGTTGGTGGGAGAATTGCCACAAGAGTTGCGACAAAGGGTGACAGTAGTCCCGGAAACTGGAGAGACGGCAAAATATTACAAAGCGGCTGATATATTTGTTTGCACTTCTCGCGTAGAAAGTTTTCCGAGAGTGATTTTGGAGGCTATGGCTTGCGATTTGCCAATTATTACCACGCCTGTTTTTGGAATTAGAGAACAAGTGCGGTCTGGAATTAATGGTTTGTTTTATACGCCCGATCGTCCGGACGAATTAGTGGCAGGTTTGATTAGTTTATTGGAGGATCGATCATTGCGGCAGCAGTTAGCTGGAAACGCTAAATATGTCTTGGATTCGCTTAATACTTTTGAAGAAATGACTCAAGATTATGCAGATATTTTCTGCGAAGCATATTTCAGCAGTCATTAGTCATCTTACAATGCCAGCGTCCCGCCCAGCCAAGCGCAGTAAATCAACTCGTAGACTTGGGGCAGGATTTGATATAATTTGCCAAGACTTGCGGAACATATTGAAAATTGAGCCATCAATACTATAAAATCAAAAATGAACCATGAAAAAATGACCGATCGCCCAAGAGTAGATTATGAAAGGGCATGGGACAGTTACGCCCAACAGTGGCAAAAAACTAATGCCGAACTTGCCCATATTGGCGACGAATGGATAGGTAAAGCTGCCGGTGCCGCCAACTCCTTAGCCGAATACGAAGCGCTGATAGAACAGCAATTTATTGCACCGTACATCAAAAAAGAACATACGGTTTTAGAAATTGGTATCGGCGGGGGAAAAACCGGTTCGCTGCTGCTGAAATATTGCGATCGACTAATTTGTGCCGACATTTCCAGTCAAATGCTGCAAGCGGCGCGATCGCGCTTGGGAGACGATCGCGTTTCTTACGTCAAACTCGACGGTTTAACATTAGACGGCATCGCCCCAAGTTCAGCCGATGTCTGCTTTTGTTACGATACAATGGTACACGTAGAGCCGGTAGATATATTCAACTACCTGACTCGAATTCCCAAACTGCTGCGGGGCGATCGAATTTGCGTGTTTCACCACACAAATATTTTTAGCGAATTAGGGTGGCAAAAATTCGCCAGCGAGTGGGACAAAAACTTGCTAGGGCACAGAGACGGCACAGCCTTTTCAGTTATGACTGATACAATTATGGAAAAATTTCTCAACCATTTAAACTATCAAATCATCCTGAAAAATACATCTTCAGTACCGCGAGATTGCGTCTGGATCTGCAAAGCACCAACCCCCAATGAATAAAACCAAAGCTTTTTAGCCGAATCAAAATATTTTATTCTAACAGTCAACAGTCAACAGTCAACAGTCAACAGTCAACAGTCAACAGTCAACAGTCAACAGTCAACAGACAACTGACAATGAAAGCATTATTTCTCCATCCCAACTTCCCCGCCCAATACCGCCACATTATCACGGCTTTAGGCGCAGATCCCAAAAATCAAATTGTTTTCGGCACTAAAAACGAGCGCCCAGAGTGGAACATTCCCGGCGTTCGCAAAGCAGCATTTACCCCCAGCCGGGAACCCCACGCGCAGACTCACCAATACGTCCGCCCTTTAGAAAGTGCCGTCATCTACGGACAAGCCGTATTTAGAATGGCAGAACAACTCAAAGCAGACGGTTTCGTACCCGATATTATCTGCGGACATTCCGGTTGGGGGCCAACATTATTTGTCAAAGAAGCATTTCCAAATACGCCGCTTTTGTGTTATTTCGAGTGGTTTTATCATGCGATAGGTTCCGACGCAGATTTCGACCCAGCGGAACCTTTAACAGTTGACGATATGGCCAGAATTAGAATCAAAAATGCGCCGATTCTGATCGATTTATATTCTTGCGATTGGGGTGTGTCGCCCACTTATTGGCAGCGATCGCAATTTCCGCCAGAATTACAACAAAAATTATCCACACTCCACGACGGCGTAGATACCGATTACTTCAAACCAGACCCCGGTGCTAAACTGGTTTTGCCTAACTTAGACTTGTCTGGCGTTGATGAAATTGTCACCTACGTATCGCGGGGAATGGAACCTTACCGGGGTTTTCCCGAATTCATTGAGTCGATCGCCTATGTGCAAGAACGCCGCCCCAACTGTCACGTCGTAATCGTTGGTTCCGAAAGAGTTTGTTACGGGCGTTCTTTACCCAACGGCGAGTCTTACAAAGACTATATGCTCAAAAAAGTCCCCCTAGATTTGTCGCGAGTTCACTTTGTCGGGCCGCTACCTTACGGACTGTATTTAAAAGTAATTCAAGCATCCGACGTACACGTTTATTTGACCAGACCTTTTGTGCTGTCTTGGTCGATGATTGAATCTCTATCAACCGGATGTTTAGTAATCGGTTCCGACACAGGGCCAGTCAGAGAAGTTATCCGCGACGGAGAAAACGGTTTGCTAGTCGATTACTTCTCGCCCAAACAAGTAGCCGATCGCATTGATGAAGTTTTAGACCATCCTACCCGCATGGCAGAAATTCGCATCAAAGCCCGTCAAACCGCCCTAGAACGCTACAGTTTAGCTAAAATGCTACCGCAACATTTACAACTAATTGAGCAAGTAGCCAATCGTTCCATGCCGCCTACAGTTGGTATGGAACCAGAACGGGAATTAGCAGCATCTTTTGCAGTGAGAATTTAGCAATAAAGTTGGTCAGCACTAAACCCCTGATCGTAAGCTCTCCTGTGCGACTACACCGCACAGGAGACTCCACCCACCAGACGATAAACATCGGAACATCTGGACGCTTTAGTTGCCAAATTAAATAGTTTGATAGCAGTCCATTAATCCTTTCTAGGCTAGTCGTAAACTAGCTTCGAGAGCAATAATTTAGGCGTTGGATAATAGCGGGATGATTGGGATTTTTTTTGTGGGATGGGCGTCCCGCCCGTCCCGTGTATTTTCGGGCCTTGCATAATGGAAATATGAACTGTCCTAAATGTGAATCCGCCCCCATCAGCAATAGCAAGGGAGCATCTCATATTTGTAAAAACACTTCTTCTCCTTCCTTCTGCCTCCTGCCTCAAAACTCCAATTTCTAGCTTGGCTGCAAAAGTGAGATGCTACCGAAGGCTTCTATCCGTCTCTTACTTCATTACCTAAAGTATTGGAATATCCCCCTGCCCGATCGATTTTGATATAGTTGTGCAACCCTTAAAATTTATTGAATTCCCCTTCAGTTAAAATCAACTAAGAAATACCCAAAGCTGTTTCAGACATCGTAATTAAATTATTTGCAAATTTTTTTTGGTTAATTGGAATATCAATAATAAAGATTGCCCCCTGATTAGGAGCTGAAATACAATTGAGCTGGCCCCCGTGTTTATCCACTACAATCTGATGGGAAATTGACAGCCCAATACCAGTACCCTTCCCGATAGGCTTAGTAGTAAAAAATGGCTCAAATAGGTGTTGGCTAATTTCTTCGGTCATCCCAGGGCCGTTATCCTTAATATGAATTAACACCCGATTAGATTCCGTGACCTCCGTGCGAATGAAAATCTTAGAAGGATTAGCTTTCATTTCACTTAAGGATCGCGTCGTATTATAATCATCTATGGCATCAATAGCATTAGCAACAAGATTCATAAACACCTGGTTAAGCTGACCCGCATAACACTCTACCAGAGGCAGATTGCCGAATTCTTTAACCACCTCAATTGCAGGTCGATCGCCCCTTCCTTTAACGCGGTTATGCAAAATTAACAGAGTGCTATCAATACCCTGGTGAATATCCACTGGTTTCATCTCAGATTCATCCAATCGCGAGAAAATTCGCAGCGACTGAACAATTTCCCGAATCCGGTCTACGCCTACCTTCATGGAACTCAGCAATTTAGGTAAGTCTTCAACCAAAAAATCTAGTTCTATTTCTTCTATTTTATGTTCAATTATTTGCCCAGCCCCAGGGAATTCTTGGTGATAAAGATTGACTAGATCGATCAGATTTTTGGTATAATCATGGGCATAAGAAAGATTCCCAAAAATAAAATTAACGGGATTATTGATTTCATGGGCTACACCTGCAACAAGCTGACCGAGAGAAGACATTTTTTCGCTCTGCACAAGTTTAGTTTGGGTCAATTGCAATTCGCGAAAAGCTTTTTCTAAACATTGAGCTTGGGTTCGCAATTGAGCTTCCGATTCTTGTAATCCCGCCTCTGCTTGCAGACGCTCTTGAATCTCCTGTTTGAGCAATTGATTGGATAGAAAAAGTTCAGCCGTCCTTTCGTCAACTCGCCTTTCCAACTCCGATGCCAGCTTCAAGAGCGAAGATTCCGCTTTGACACGCTGTTCGATTTCTGCTTGTAAGTACACATTTTGCTCTAAGAGTTTCTTCGACAAATTGCGGAGCTTCATGTGGACATTAACACGAGCTAAAACCTCTTCATGCTGAAGAGGCTTAGTGATATAATCCACCGCACCCAGACTCAAACCTTTAACCTTATCCACCGTATCAGCAAGAGCCGTCATAAAAATCACGGGAATGTCTCTCGTTAAATCATTCGCTTTCAAACGGCGACAAGTTTCAAACCCATCTATTCCCGGCATAAGCACATCCAACAGGATCAGGTCGGGCGCAGCATAAGCGACCTTCTGGAGAGCACTTTGGCCATCCCTAGCTACCAATACTTTAAAGCCAAAATCAGCCAAAAAATCGAACAGGACACCTAAATTAGTCGGGGTGTCATCTACGATTAAAATGGTGCTTGGTTCGGCAAGTTCACTACTCATTAGTTGTCGTCCTATATTGTTTAATAAACTCTAGGATTTGTTGTTCTTCAAATCCTTTTGCTAACTGGCGCAGATGGGTAGCAAAGGGAACCCATTGCTCATTGAGTTGTTCGAGTTTTGCAGCTTGCTCCGCAATCCCTCGGAGATCGCCCATCATCGCTAGATCGAATAGAACGGCGATTTCCTCATCGGGGGGAGCTACAATTTCAGAACTTAGAGATTTTTTGTCTCCTTGTGCTTTCCTAATCTCTTCCAAATTTTCTTCATAAATCCATTCTAACTCTAAATGAGTACGTAATTTTTCTAAAAGCTCCTCGATTCGTATGGGTTTCGGAATAAAATCATTGCAACCTACCTCGACACTTTGTTGTCGATCGAAATCAAAAACGCTGGCCGAAGTAGCAATCACCACTAACTTAGTCTGACCTAGTGATTTGCGAATCCGGCGCGTTGCTTCTAAGCCACTCATTACTGGCATCATCAAGTCCATTAAAATACAGTCGGGTTTAAACTCTGCCACCTTGTTTAAACAGTCCTGACCCTCCGTTGCTTCCAGAACTTCAAATCCTAACGGCTGAAGCATTCCTGCCATGATCGAGCGATTCTGCCACTTGTCGTCAGCTATGAGAATTTTTCGCTTTTCGCCTTTGAAACCAACGATTGTGTGAGCATTGGCTTTGGCTGCATTAGTCGCCCATTCGGATACCTCTGGCAAATCTAAATCGAAGAAGAAAATGCTCCCTTGTCCTAATGTACTCTTCACCTTTATTTCACCGCCCATCATCTGGACTAATTGGCGGCTAATTGCCAGTCCCAACCCGGTTCCTTCAACCTTGCGGTTGGCATCCCCTACTTGGTGAAAAGGCAAAAATATATCTTGCAATTGCTCTGGTGCCATACCAACTCCGGTATCTTCAACTTGAAACCGGATTTTGCCATCGTGATATCCTACTTTGAATGCCACCCCACCTTTTTCGGTAAACTTAATCGCATTGCCGAGTAAGTTAATTAAAACTTGGCGCAACCTTTTTTCATCACCCTGGACGGCAATAGGTAGTTGAGTAATTGCCTCGTAAATCAGGGAGATTCCCTTTTGTTCTGCCCGAATATTGCAAATTTCAGCCAGGCCTTCCAAAAATTCTGATAAATGGAAATTACTCAGGTGGATTTCCATTTTTCGGGCTTCGATTTTAGAGAGGTCTAAAATATCGTTAATCAGGGTCAAGAGGTGATCGCCGCACTGACTAATGACGTTCAGACCATCTTTTTGCTGGTCAGCAAAGTTTTTTTGTCGTTTGAGGATTTGCGTGTAACCCAAAATGCCATTAAGTGGAGTTCGGAGCTCGTGGCTCATATTAGCAAGAAACTCACTCTTGGCAGAGTTGGCGGCTTTCGCTGATTTTTCTGCTTTTTGTAAATGGATATTTTTTTCTTGTAACTGTTGCGTTCTTTCTGCCACCTTCGCTTCTAAAGTAGCGTTTGCTGCTTCCAAATCGTTATAAAGACGGGCATTCTCAATCGAAATAGCTGCTTGAGAAGATAAAAGTTGTAAAACTTCTAAACGATCGGGAGTAAAAGCACCAGTTGTGAGATTATTTTCTAAATATAGAATCCCAGTAAGTTTTCCTTGATGAACGATTGGAGTACATAATACTGACTTAGGTTTTTGGTTGACGATATAAGTATCCGCTGTGAAGGTTCCCTCACAAGTTGCATCGCTTAATACAACATTTTCCTGAGTTCTTGCAACATAATTAATCAAAGATATGGGTAGTTGCTGACTATTTTCCACGGGGATTGTTTGCAGAACTTCTACATCGCTATCTACGGTTCCATAAGCTTCTATTAGTAAAGTTCCCGCTTTTTCTAAAATGAAAACGCCACTTTGAGCGCCCGCATTCTCGATCGCAATTTTCATCAATTTTGCCAACAGCTTACTCAGTACAATTTCACCAGAAAGAGCTTGGGATGCTTTGATCACAGTAGCTAAATCTAGAGATCCTGCACTTCCTCCACTCGTCGAGCTAGTGATCGTCGTCACCGGGCTACCTTGACTTTCGGGCTTGGCTATCCGGGAAAATATTTGAGGATATCTGGCTTCTAAATCTTTGACTATAGCTTTCGCTCCCCAGCGACTATATCCGTAGTAAGCATCGGTTAAATAAACCCGAGCAATTTTATCTTTAGCGCGGGAAAAATAAAACTCTGCTGCTAGTTCGTTGGCTAATGCTTCTTCTTGGATATATCCCTGTTCTTTGGCTCCGGCTATGGCGCGATCGTAATAATCGCTGGCTTCTAAAGGTTGTCCTAAAATTCGCGCTTTTTCTGCTTCTACTAAGTCATACTTATGCTGGAAATTGCACGGTGCATAAAATGCCCAGGTCTTTAATTTTTCTTGATTTGCTGTTAATTCACTTAGGTATTGTTCTTTCAGGCTTAGTTCTGCTTCGGGATACAGTGCTATGAGGGCAAGAGAATAGTATAAGTTGTAGATACTCATATGCATTAATCCTGCACCGGTATCGGCATATTTTAATGCTAAATGGGCACTCGAAACTGTTTTATCGGGTTCTTTAAATAGATAAGAGAGAATCATTTTGCCGACATAATAAGCATAAAGCAAAGTCCCAGTGTTAGACGCCTCGATTCCTGACAGTAGTTCTTCTTCATTAAAACTTTCACCTAGCAAAAAGTATTTATCTGAGTTTTTGTCGAGTAGATTGTCCACTATTTGCTGGTAAATTTTAATAAATAAAGTATCGTATTCTTGTTTGAGTTTAATGGTTAAGCCAACATACTTTGCCTGTTCCTGCTCAACTTTCTGTAGTTCCCGCCCGCTGAAAAATAACTGATTGCAATAATTGACGGTACTGTGACAAGCATATTCTAGGTCTCCAGTTTCCACACCACTTTGAATGGCATCAATCAAAGGTTCTAGGGTAGTATTAAGCGGCTCTTTCCAAAATCTAATCAGACAATTAAATACACAAAATATTTTTGATTTAAGGGTAATCGTGTTAAACCTTTCTAGTAGCAAAATAGCTAGTTTACCAAATTGATATCCAGAATCTATGTCTCCTAATCCTCCACAGAGTAACACTCCATACCACACATAAGCAACAGCGACTTGAGGCGAATTTCCATACTTAATAGACAACATTATTTTTGTATAAAGAATCCGCGGAAAAATCGCTGGATTTACAACAAAAGCCGGCGTTGTCATGATATTTAATATCCGCATAGCTGCGAGCTTATCGGGAGCTGTCATTGGCGGCAAGTTAGCTAAATCATCAAAGATTAGTTCTTGAGGGGGTTCTTGCTCTAGGCGAACTCCAAACCTTTCTAGAACGGCAATCCCATTATCTATAGCTGATTGCATCCTATTTTGAGACATCTCTAATTGAATTTTCAGCTCGTAGAACTTGGCTTTTTCCAGAAGGGTTTTCGCTTGTGTCAGGCTCCTCTCACAAAGCTGTTGCGATCGCTCATAATTAGTGTTTATATATTCAGTTTCTGCTGCTTCCAGATGCAGGTTAAACATCAGCTCATATTGACTCTCCCAGCTATTCTCCGCGAGTAATCCTAAACCCACATTCAAATATTTGACAGCAGACTCATAAGCTGTGGCAGCTTTGGCTTTCTGTCCGGCGATCAGATTCAGTTCTGCCAACTCATATCTTTCCAACTCTAAAGTGATTAAATCCGTTCCATAATTTAGTTGGTTAACCAGTGCAAAGATATTTTCTTTTCGTTCTTCAGGGGTTGTGGAATTCAGCAGTAGTTGACCAATTCTTCGGTGAGTTTCTTTTTTCTGATCGTCGGGAATCAGAGAATAAGACGCCTGTTGCACTCGGTCATGCAAAAACTTGTAGGTGACATTAAACTGCTCCGTTGAGTTTTCTGTAGATATTTCCGATTCAAATAGCAGCGGGATTTTGTAGGAATTATTTAGTGGCAGAACGAAACCCGCTTGTAGCGCTTCCCATAAATCCCTTGCCGTCTCTGACTGAGATTTTTTATTAGCAATTGCCAAAACGTCTAAACTAAATTTATCTCCTATACAGGCAGCTAATTTTAAGACATTCTGCGTCGGGGAGGATAGCTTTTGAATTTGGCTGACCATCAATTCGACGACATTATCGCTGATATTAATGCCTTGAAGCAGTTGGATATCCCATTGCCAACAAACTAGAGCGAAATCAAAAGATAGAAGTTTGTCTAGATAAAGGGATTTGAGCAGTTGAGTTAAGAAGAAGGGATTTCCCTGGGTTTTCTTAAAAACTAACTCAGCCAGGGGTAAAACTTCGGAAATGTGACTGCGAAGCGTTTCGCTCACTAACTGGTTGACATGAGAGACTTCCAAAGATTGGAGGATAATATTATTTACTGTTGCGTTGGTATTTTGAATTTGCTCTAATGTATAAATTAAGGGATGAGTGGCACTGACTTCATTATCCCGATAAGCGCCAATTAATAGCAGATATTTACTATCGGGATCGGTCATAATTAGCTGGATAAGCTTGAGGGAAGCCGAATCTGCCCACTGCAAGTCATCCAAAAATATAACTAGGGGGTGTTCGGCTTTACTAAACACCTGTATAAATTTTTGAAACACTCGATTAAATCGGTTTTGAGATTCAGTGGGTCCCAAAGTCGGAACCGCAAGCTGTGGATCAATAATCTTTTCTACTTCGGGAATAACCTCAATAATAATTTGCCCATTGGCACCAAGTGCTTCGAGAATTTTAGCTTTCCAAATTGCTATTTGAGCAGAATTTTCAGTGAGCAGTTGCCGCATCAATCCTTGAAATGCTTGAATTAAAGCAGCATAAGGAATATTCCGCTTAAATTGGTCAAATTTACCGGAAATAAAATACCCTCGTGCTCCGACTATAGGTTTATCAACTTCGTTAACTAAGGAAGATTTGCCGATACCTGAATAACCGGAAACTAGCATCATTTCCGTTGTCCCACCACTGACGCGAGCGAAGGCTTCTAGCAAATTAGCAACTTCTTTTTCCCGTCCATAGAGTTTTTGCGGAATCATAAATTGACTGTAGGAATCTAGTTGACCTATCATAAAGGGGAAAATCTCTCCAGCCGAAAGCATCTTCTGGCAGGTTTCCAAGTCAATTTTTATTCCGAAAGCACTTTGATATCTATCTTCAGCAGTTTTAGATAATAATTTCATTACAATTTCAGAAACTGCATCCGGGATTTCTGGATTCAGCTTTTTAGGTGGTATGGGTGCTTTAGCTATATGGCAATGAACGAGTTCTAGGGGGTCTTTTGCGGAAAAAGGTAGCTTACCCGTCAGCATTTCATAAAATGTAATACCAAGGGAGTAAAAATCGGTACGGTAGTCCACTGACCGGTTCATTCTGCCGGTTTGTTCCGGTGATATATAAGCAAGAGTTCCTTCTAATAAGTTTGGATTTGTGACCGTTTGATTTTCTCGCTCTAAAAGAGAAGCAATGCTAAAATCAATAATTTTTACTTCTTTGGTCTCTGAGTTAATTAGGATATTTGAGGGTTTAATGTCTTTATGGATTACATTACTGTGATGAATTTCTCCCAGAGTTTTTGCCAACTGAATTCCGATTTTTAGAAAGGCGTTTATAGCCAAGGGTTGATTGTTCAGAAAATCTTTCAAAGATTGACCGCTAAAATTTTCTACTATCAGCGCTAAGCCGTTATGATAGTTTTCTAAGGCTATGGGTTTGACTATTCCTTGACTGTCTAAATGTCGGAGTATTTTATGTTCGTGTCTTAATCGGGAAATTTCTTCGATTGTCGGATGCTCAGCTTTGAAGGTTTTGATAATTGCTGAGGTTCTATCACTCTCTTTGATGCCGCGATAAATAATAGTATTGACACTTTCGTAAATAGCTGCGCTTAGGTTGTAACCCAAAATAGTAATGCTCATGTGCGTAATTTCACTAATAACAAGTTGAAGAGCAGGCGGTATTTCAGTAGGTCTACTGATATTTATGACAGAACCGAATTAAAAAACAATTTTCAATGCACTGTAAATAAGTATAATCAAAGCTTTTTGAAGAATATTTAAATTTTAACAAATCTCAATATGGTTGTTTGGTAGTTAATATGCGAGAATATAAAAATTTTATTAAATGTTTAAGTAAAGTCCTGAAAAAATTCACGGCAAAATTGCTGCATATACCGATGTGATAGTAGAGGATAGCTGGGACACAGAAGAGACGATTATTTTATCGCTTAGAGTAATAAAGAAAACAGCAGTAGGCCCACTATGTAGTCCAACCAATTATTGTCTTTATCAAAATAAGGTAGTCCTACATAGTCACGACTACCTTATTTTAACAGCAAAAAATGGCTGTACTTGCTTGAAAATACCGATTTTTGTTATTATTGTTAAAACTCAACTAAATTCCTATGAAATCAACTACTAGGGCGCTGAAAGAATGGAATGTAGCAGTTAATGCTTTGGAACAAGGTCAAACGATTGTGCTGTTGCGGAAGGGGGGAATTCGCGAGCAAGCAGGACAGTTCAATGTCACTGACAAACAGGTTTTGCTGTATCCAACTTTTGAACACCAACAGCCGGGTTTATTAAAGCCGGAGTTTGCACATCAAGTCAAAACTGTCGAATCTGGTTGGCATCCTGAAGTTATTAGAATTGGCAGTTGGGCGGAGATTACTGATGTTTTTTTGGTAGCTTGGGAACCGGCAATTACGGCGCTATTTTCGTACCATATTTGGAATGAAAATTTTGTCAGCGATCGCCTGAAATGGAAACAAAATCAGCCAATTTATATTTTATTGCTGCGGGCTTATCGCCTTGCAGAAAGCCGCGAAATTCCATACATTCCTGAATACGGCGGTTGCCGTTCTTGGATCGATTTGGCAGATCCTATTTCGCTGGAGGGAAGCGAAGCTGTTTTGAGCGATCGCGAGTACATTGAACACTCAAATGAAATCCGCAATCTGATAGCGCATCCTGCGAATGCTTCTGGTTCGCCGAGAGTGACAACGCTGACAGAGGGCACTCAGGATTTTAGTCCTCATTAAGAGTTTTTAAGGTACTTTTCGAGAGGCGCGCTTCTACCAAACCCAGCCCAAAATCCGCAGCTAAGGCCATTAAAGCCGCCGGAATTGCCCCAGCCAAAAGTAACTGATTGTTGACGGTAGCAACGCCGCGAAAAATAAACACCCCCAAGCCACCTGCACCAATTGCAGCCGCAATGGTTGCCAGTCCGATCGCAATTACTGTGGCAACTCGCACGCCCGCCAGAATCACGCCCAGTGCCAGGGGAATTTCCACTTGCCATAACAGTTGCATATCAGTCATCCCCATGCCTCTTCCTGCTTCCGTAATCGCTGGATCGACGCCGACAATACCAGTATAAGTATTGCGGATAATTGGCAGTAAAGAATACAGAGTGAGGGCCATAATTGCCGTGCGATCGCCTATTCCACCCACTACCGGCACCGGGATTAGCAAGCCAAACAAAGCTAAACTGGGAATTGTTTGCATAATATTAGCAAATCCCAAAATTGGCTTTTTCAATTTGGGTTTTCTCGTGACTAAAATCCCGAGGGGAATCCCCACACTAATAGCGATAAAAATTGCCACAGTTACTAAATATAAGTGTTCGCTCGCGCGCTTAATTATCTCAGCGCCATAGCGGTTGATAAAAATTATCATTGGGTAATTGGTTATTACTGATTGCTGTCAATCTTATAAATCATTTTCCATTTCAGGACTTGGTTCACCAGGATAGAAGCGAGAATCCAGAATTTCCTCTAAGCTGTAAAGGCAATTTTGAGGAAATGTTTTGAGAGGTAAATCGGTTTCTCCTACTGCCAAATCTCTACCGTTTTGATAAGCTTCTTGGAAAGCTTCTTGCAAGTAAGGTTTCAGACTGGGGTTATCTTGTATCAGTCTCTGAGTGTCCCGCCGCTGCACTCGAATTGTAGACAGCCACCTCGGACTCCGCTGCTGGGGCTGATATTGCCACTTCAGCAAATGTCCCAGCAAAATGCTCAAACGATTTCTAAGCTCTTGACGTTCCTGTTTGCCCAAAGATTCAATCTCCTCAATTAAATTTGGCAAGTCAAGTTGACTCCACTGACACTTGCGAAGTAACTTGGCTTGTTCTTGCGTCCAAGCATAGAAGTCTGTCTCGTAAAGACTGTGCATCGTTTGATTATCAGCTTAGTTACTAAAACTATATTATCAAACTTTTGCTAATATCATTCAAATCTAGCTACTTGCAAACATTCAAGAAATGCGCGAGCTTCTGGATGGTGAGATTTCAGAAATTTATCGGGGGATGCCAATTCAATCAACCGTCCATCTTGCATCAAACCTATTCTAGAAGCTAACAAAAAAGCTTCTTGAATGCCGTGAGTCACAAAAATCACAGTTTTGCCGAGTTGCTGCTGCAATTGACCGAATTCTCGCTGCAATTCCAGACGAGTAATCGGGTCTAAAGCACCAAACGGTTCGTCCATTAACAATATCGGAGGGTCAGCCGCCAGTGCTCTAGCGACGCCTACCCGCTGCCGCTGTCCGCCGGATAACTGATGGGGATAGCGTTTGGCGAAGTGCTGGGGGTCGAGGTTGACTAATTCTAACAGTTGGCGGACGCGAGATTGAATACGATCGCCCTCCCAACCTTCCAATTTCGGCACTAAACCGACGTTTTGCTCGACGGTAAAATGGGGAAATAAACCGATTTCTTGAATCACATAGCCAATTTTTCGACGCAGTTGAATGGGGTTCCACTGAGTTGTCGGTTTTCCCATGACAAGAACTTCACCGCTGCTTGGCGTTAGTAAATTGTTAATCAATTTCATAGTAGTAGTTTTACCACTCCCGCTTCGTCCCAGCAATACTAAAACTTCTCCTTGCAGCACTTTGAAATTGAGTTTGTCTACTAAATGCCTGCGGTTGAGGCGATATGTAACGTCGAGGCATTCGACAGCAACTTCATTATTGAGAGGCATGATTAGTTTTGGTGATTTGGGTTTTGAGCAACTTAAAATCGGCGACCCTCGGAAAACAATTCCTAATCTAAAATCTAAACTCTAAAATCTAAAATCGACTTGATTTTGCCATTCTAGCAGTAATGCTCGACATTGGAGGCAAGTTAATTTTTTGAGCAAGTCGCGAATTCCGTCTGGGGTGACAGGATATTCAGCACCGATAAGTTCGGGGTTTACTGTTGCTGTAGGGTGCAATTCTGCAACAAAACCGTAGAGTTTTTGATTGGAGAAGGAACTGTTTATTGCCCAGCCGACGGTGTTAATCGGTTCGATGCGGGCGATCGCACTTTCTATCACGCCTACTTCCCTCTTGAGTATAGCTGGAACTGCCGCTGCTGCCGTGGCTTGGGGTGGTACACGACCGCCGGGAAAATCCAGGGTTGCTTCTGCCACGCCGGGGCGATACATCGGTGTGGGAAATAGCAATTTTCCAGATTGAATTGTCAAGATTACAACTGAATCTGCTCTTTCTACTCGCCAATATTCTACTGTTTTTCCTTCGGTTGTTTCGAGATGTTCGGCGATTAGTTTTACCCAATGAGAGTTGATCTCTACAAAGCGATCTAGAGTTTTCCACTGGGATTTGGCAGTTGGGTTCATGTCGGAATTTTTTAAATAAATCAGATGTTGCTTGCTATGGTAGGCGATTTTTGCCTAGCTGAACAATAATGATCGACCTTTTCAGCTTTGAACCAGTTTTTTCCTCTCGATTGTAAATTTTTGCTACAACCCTACACATTCGCCTAGATAATTCGGTAACATACACTACAGAATCAAAGTTTATCTGCGCCTTCGCTCTGGGTTGTTTCAACCAGGCACTGGTGCAGGCTCTTAGCTCAAAAGGAGTAGTTATGCAACTGCAAACAGATATTCGTACTTGGCAATCCCAAGCAACGCCAGGAAGCTTCGCCAGTGTCCGCGACTGGGAAAAATTTGGCTGCGCCGTACCTGCACCAAAATTGGCTCCTTCTATGTGGGTTAAATTGTTCAATCCGCCAACAGCATTCAGCTTTGACGAAGCGTGGCTGTTGTGTGAATGTTCTGATGAAAAGTGGCTAGCTTGGATTCCTGATTATGGCGAAATTTTACTGAGTACACATGAATTTTGCGCTACTAAATCCTGAATTACGCAGACAAACTTTCATAAACCGGGTGTTAAAATCCATATCCCTCGGGTTCCACGGGATATTTTGGACAAAAGCTGGTTTCTGCGTAATTATGTCGTTTGCAGTGAGGAATGCAAGTCCTCAAAGTTTGATAAGGACTTGCATTCCTCTCTGCAAACCCCTTATATGATGTCGTTCCAGCGGACATCAGATAAGTCCTAATAGAGATTAATTGAAATTTCGCCAACAAAAAGAGCAATAGGTTTTCTATTGCTCTTTTTGTTCAAAAACACTCTCTAGTTTTTATCTGTAGATAGCGGAACTTATATCAAGTGGTCTCGATTGACCCCAATATCGCTGCGGTGACGGGTTTACTGTATTGATGCTCGCATGGAAGATATTGGTGAACCCGCCCTTACAGCAATTATGGTCAATTTAGCCGTCATGATATGGCTGGTTTATTTGCAAACTGCACGGTTATTTACGTTTCTAACAATCGTGCCTGCTCTGCCATTAATCCGAACCGGGTTCTTAGTGCTGGCTCGAATCAAGAGAGGCTGTTTGGCGAGACATTCTCTGATTGATGTTGCCCAGGCGGTGAGAGCTCCGGTGTATTCTGTACGACCCGCTGGGGCGCGAAACTGATCGGTAATTAGGAAATCCGAGGTGATGCTAGTGTCAGTACCAACATTGGTAATAATTGGAAAGTCAAAGGCTCTGGGCAAGGTTCTGTCCTGGATTCTGCCCGGTAGCAACTGGTATTTCATTGAGCCACCCTTGTAGTCAAAATCTACTTGAGGGCTTGTGGGAGGGCTTGTTTGAGCCAACCCAGGAACAGGCAGGCTGGCTACCAAAACGGTGCAAAAACTCCAAAATAATTTCGATTTCATCTGATTCATCTCCTCAACTTTATGACGATTAGCATTAATTAGGTAGCCTCTAAAAACAGTAGCTTTTATGAAAAAAGCGCCTCATGACATTGAGCTTTTGAGTTTGAGTTTAACCTACCTAATTTATTACCAAACATTCTCAAAAATGTTATAACGGGTTGGCCTGACAAACTGTATAAAAGTTTCAGTTGAGTTAGACATTTACACATCTGAAGTTGTTACAGCATTTGGGAGTCGGTTTTACCAGAATGATTCATTTTTGAGCGATGTCATTGGAACTTTATCAAATTTTGTCTCAGATATCAAGTTTTGCCGATCGCCTATCACGTTTTAACACTGGTTTGCGGCTCGATCGAGCTTTGACTGTTGCAAGGTATACCAAAGCGAGAAAGATGCTAGAGTGCACCAATGGGCGTTTGAGTATTTTCAGGCGACAATAGACAGAGAAGGGGCTTGAAAATAGGTGATTTTAGTGGAAGATAGTAAATTTATCGACGTATCGGACATTATGGGTGTTCCCGCAGCTCCGGCGGGTTACAAATCCGGCTTTGTGGGTATTGTCGGACGCCCGAATGTCGGCAAATCAACGCTGATGAATCAGTTGGTGGGGCAGAAAATTGCAATTACTTCGCCGGTATCTCAGACGACTCGCAACAGGCTGCGGGGCATCCTGACGACACCGGAAGCACAAATTATTTTTGTAGATACTCCCGGAATTCACAAGCCGCATCACCAATTGGGCAAGGTTTTGGTGCAGAATGCCCGCACAGCGATTCAGTCGGTGGATGTGGTGCTGTTTGTGGTGGATGGTTCGGTGGAATCGGGAGGGGGCGATCGATATATTGTCGAAATTCTCAGCAATACCAAAATTCCGGTGATTTTGGGGATGAATAAGTTGGACGAACAACCGGAGGATTCCGTGTTGATCGATCGCACTTACGAGCAAATTGTCAATCCTGAGTGGCCTGTAGTGAAGTTTTCGGCTCTCACGGGCGAGGGTGTCGAGCCGCTGCAAAAATTGTTAATCGAACATTTGGAGGTTGGGCCTTATTATTATCCGCCAGATTTGGTGACTGACCAGCCGGAACGCTTTATTATGGGCGAATTGATTCGGGAACAGATTTTGCTGCTGACGCGGGAAGAAGTGCCGCATTCCGTAGCAATTGCGATCGACATTGTTCAAGAAGAAGCAAAAATTACTCGCATTCTGGCGACAATTCACGTCGAACGGGATTCCCAAAAAGGCATTTTAATCGGTAAAAGCGGCAGTATGCTCAAGTCGATCGGCAGTGCGGCGCGAGAACAGATTCAAAAGTTAATTGAGGGCAAAGTATATTTGGAGTTATTTGTCAAAGTGCAGCCGAAGTGGCGGCAGTCTCGCACTCGTTTGGCGGAATTGGGCTATCGGGTAGAAGAGTGAAACTTTGGCAGTTGGCAGTTGGGGTTCTTCCGTTCTATGAATCAAGAATCGAGCACGACTTTCGCTCTGAGAGAGTTTCATCGGGGCCGGAGAGTCGATACAAACCCCCGCTTAACAACTAGAACGCCATTCCAACAACAGTACACTAAACTCAGAGCAGCCCCATTCGCCCCAGTTGACCTATGCCGCGTTGGTTCAATACTGCTGGCCCCTGCCAAGAAGACATTCATTACGCACTGTCGCCCACGGTACGCTTACCAAGCTTAGAACGGTTAATCGCTCAACGCAACTATTTCGTCATCCATGCACCCCGGCAAGTGGGGAAAACCACGGCTATGCTGGCGTTAGCCAAACAACTCACCGAAAGCGGACAATACACCGCCGTGATGCTGTCAGTTGAAGTCGGCGCACCCTTCAGTCAAGACATTGCTGGTGCAGAAGAGGCTATTTTGGGGGCTTGGCGAGATAACAGTTCCGTCCGTCTCCCACTCGAACTGCAACCGCCTGACTGGACAGCGATGCAATCGGGACAGAAAATTCGGGCTGCTTTACAAGCTTGGACACAAGTTTCATCTCGTCCTTTGGTCATTTTTATCGACGAAATTGACGCACTACAAGACCAAGCTTTGATTTCTATTCTGCGCCAATTACGCGATGGTTATCCCAATCGCCCGAAAGCGTTTCCGCAATCGGTGGGTTTAATTGGTTTGCGGGATGTTCGCGATTACAAAGTGGCTGCGGGGGGAAGCGATCGACTCAATACATCCAGTCCGTTTAATATTAAAGTGCGATCGATTACTCTCAGAGATTTTAATGCAGAAGAAGTCGCCGAACTCTACGCGCAACATACCGAAGATACCGGACAACTTTTTACACCTGAAGCCGTAGCCTTAGCTTTTGAACTGACTCAGGGACAACCTTGGTTAGTGAATGCTTTAGCTAAGGAAATTGTAGAAGAATTAGTTACCGATGAATCTATAGAAATTACACCACAACATATTTTAGAAGCCAAAGAAATTCTCATAAAACGACAAGATACGCATTTAGATAGTTTGGCAGAACGACTGCGAGAAAACCGAGTCAAAGCCATTATCGAGCCGATGCTAGCCGGACGAGAATTGCCAGAATCTTCTAATGACGATCGCCAATACCTCGTAGATTTGGGCTTGCTCAAACGAGATCCAGCCGGGGGTTTAGTCATCGCCAATCCGATTTATCGAGAAGTGTTGCCGCGAGTTTTGGCGCAAGGGCCGCAAGATAGTTTACCGATTATCCGTCCGAGTTGGTTGAACGATCGCGGCGAACTACTACCAGATGCACTCCTGCAAGCGTTTCTTGCGTTTTGGCTACAGCATGGCGAACCGTTACTCAAAAGTGCGTCTTATCCCGAAATTGCACCGCATTTAGTGTTGATGGCGTTTCTGCATCGGGTGATTAATGGTGGGGGAACGTTGGAACGGGAATATGCGATCGGACGCGACAGAATGGATTTATGTTTGCGTTATGGTGAGGTAACATTGGGAATTGAACTGAAGGTTTGGCGAACTCGGAAAGTCGATCCGTTGAGTAAAGGTTTGGAACAGTTAGATGGATATTTGGCTCGATTGGGACAAGATGAAGGGTGGTTGGTGATATTCGATCGTCGCGAGAATGCGATCGAATTAGAAGAACGACTGAATACTGAAATTCATCTGACACCAATGGGGCGAACCGTTACAGTTATTCGTGCGTGAATAAGTTGTGATGAATGTCTCGATTTTTCCGATGGCCGAGAGTGTGCGATCGACTCTAAATACTCTTTAATCTAAAATATAATAAAGATAGCTTTTTTCAGTGCGACGGCTTAAGTGATTGAGTCAAATCGTGCGGCGAACTCGATCGAAGAAAGGAGATTCCGATAGGGAGTAAGAACGGGTTGACATACATCCTTGAGCTGCGGTATTATTCGACTATATCCAGTATTGTACCGCAACTGCGATACAATTATAAGTTAGCCCGTCGCGCGCAGCTTTGCTTGTGGCAAAAAGCCGGTTTTCGTATCCTTATTGGTATGGAGTTGTGGAGAAGCAAATGCAACGAAATTCTGTTCCTGCCGCAATCAAACGCGCTGTCTTAGTGGAAGCTGGGCATCGTTGTGCTATCCCAACGTGCAGAGCAACTACTACAGAAATCGCACACATCGTTCCTTGGGCAGAGTCGCAGGACGATTCATTTGAGAATTTAATAGCGCTTTGCCCCAATTGCCACACGCGGTTCGATCAGAAGAAGGAAATTGATCGACTATCAATCAAGATGTACAAGCATAACTTGGGCGTTTTGAACAATCGCTATGGTGAGTTCGAGAGACGCCTCTTTGAGATACTTGCCAAGTCAGGAGAAAGGGTTTTTGTCTTGGGAGCAGCCGGCGACCTGCTTGTCGCAAATGCAGTGAAAGATGGTTTCTTCGAGGACAAACACGTTGAAGGAATAGGGCTGGAAGTGCGCGGTAGCAACGGGTTTTCTAAGAATTTCCCAATGACATTTACCTTCTGGGTTACGGATGCTGGGGTTGAGTTCATCAAACGCTATGCGGAAGGAGCCGATATTGCGTAGGAGAACGAATTAACAGTCAATAACAACGGGCTAACAAGGCGCTGCACCCGATCGCCTACAGCCTGCGCTCGTTCCTCGCTTCGGCTTCCGGCGGCGGGTGATCTTAGTCGTTATCTCGCAAACGCTGTCTGACTTTGGAGATGATTCGGAAGCTCGCTTGAGAGCTTTACCGAAAGAAAATTGGTAGAATAAATAGATACGCTTCATCGCGCACCATACAACAAGCTCGTAAATCCAATCTTTTCACCAAACCTCAAACTAGGAGATTCTCAAAAATTCCAACTATGAACTACCGAAACTACAGATGCCATGTGAGGGAAACTATATAAATGCCCAATAAATTAAGAAATACCCGATCTGGTACTGCTGGCGAAATGAATGTCATAGCAGTTTTGTCGCGATGCGAATTCAATATTGATAAACCTGTACAAATTGATGACGAGATTGATGTAAACTTCAGAGTAAAAATTGGAGAACATAATATTGCAATTCCTATACAAGTTAAATCGGTTCAATTTCCAGAAAAAACAAATAGAAAACATAATTTTATTCAGGGATTAAAGAAAAAATATTTAGAACGTCAACCATACTTATGTCTTGCCATTTACCGTCCTGAAACAAATGAAATATGGTTTATAAACGGCAGCCAAAAAATACAAGAAGTCTATCATTCACAAGAATCTTGGAACGCAAAGCATCGTCCATATAATAACTTGTCTTTGGATGCTGACATACGCATTGCTCTACCTTGCAAAGATATATTATTTAATCAAAAATGGAAAATTCCTGCTGATCCTTGCAATTATCTAAACAGTCGTTTTCAAGAATTAATATCTGAGATTGAAAAAAAAATTGTTCCCTCAGACGAAATCATTTCATCTATCACTACCATTGAAAGTAAATGTGCAGTAGTAGTAGAAGTATTGGACATTAGCGGTCAAGTCGTTAGGAAGAAATATCGACTTGAAGATACAATAGAGGAATTAATATCCTCAGCAATTTCTATATTAGAAGAGTTTATTATTCCTAATTTCTCACCTCTGATTCACCAAGAGCGCATCTCTATCATGCTGCTTCGCGAATTATTAGTAAATGCGATAGTACATCGCGCATACGATCGAGCTAATGATGTAGTTATTAAGGTTATGCCAACTTCGATTCAGGTAAAAAATCCTGGAAGGTTATTGCCTCCTCTAAGTCTTAGTAACAATCAAATTTCTGGAGGATACGTTGTAATAAGGAATGAAGAATTAGCATTGCAGCTTCGACAAAAAGGGCTTGTTGAGTTAGTTGGTAGTGGGTTGTTATGGGTAAAAAAAATGCTAAAGCATCAAAATCTTTCTCCAGCAATTTTTACGCAAGATGCAACATCATTCTCAGTGACAATAAGCTATGAGAATGTCTAGGTGACCTTGATGCCTAACAACGCCCATGCACACCGACTGTCGAAAGGTAATTTGTTATGATAGAAAGGTTGTTGGCGGCAGGTGATGGGCAACGTTATCTCGCAAACGCTGCCTGACCTTGGAGATGATTCGGAAGCTTGATCGAGAGCTTGACCTACAGAAAGTTGGTAGAATAAATAGACACGCTTCGATCGCGCACCATGCAACAAGCTAGTAGATCCAATCTTTTCGCCAAACCTCAAACGAGGAGATGCTCAAATGCCATTGGCTGAACTAATGTCACAGATCCAGGAACTTTCAAAAATTGACAAGCTTCGGCTGATGCAGTTTCTTGCAACAGAACTGGTCAAAGAAGAAGATGCAACAAACTTTTTTGTTGCCGATCGAGAGTATCCGGTCTGGTCGCCTTACAATTGCTCTGAGGCTGCCAATGTTTTAATGAATCTTCTGACGACAAAACAACAAGAACAGAAGTGTTGACGCTTAGAGATTTCCCTACAAAATCATTGACAGCAGTCTTGGCATGGTCGATCGAATGCCGTATCTGCCATTGACACTCAGCCTCAACGGTCAATCCTTGAACGCTTAGGGCTTATTAGATACAGGCGCAAGCGTTAATGTTTTGCCCTACGAGTTAGGGCTACAACTGGGCTTAGTCTGGGAAAATGAGACACTCTCAGTCGTATTGGCTGGGAATTTGGCTCGATTTGAAGCCCGCGCAGTCGTTGTTAATGCTCGAGTTAGTTCATTCCCAACGCTTAACCTGGCATTTGCCTGGACACAAGCAACCAATGTACCTTTGATTTTGGGGCAAGCTAATTTCTTCTTCGAGTTTGATGTCTGTTTCTTCCGGGCACGTTCAGAATTTGAAATCCGTCCTAAGCAGAGTGAATAGAAATGAAGACACTCCAACTATACCGTTATCTCGTAAACGCAACCTGACTTTGGAGATGGTTCGGAATCTCGATCGAGAGCTTGACCTACAGAAACTTGGTAGAATAAATAGACACGCTTCGATCGCACAACCATGCAACAAGCTAGTAGCTCCAAAAAAAAGATGTTTGTGTAAATCGTTAAAATAGTACCAAAAACAACCAAGGAGAAACCCATGTTAACCCTAGAAATGGCAATCCAAAAAATCCAACATTTTTCCCCCGAACAACGCAATAAAGTTATTGAATTTATCGAATTTCTAGAATTTCAAGCCAGCCAAACTAAAACGATAGAACCAAAAAAAGATGACTCCAATCAAGAACAATCCTTTTTTGAGCTAGCGGGAATCTGGGAAGAAAAAAATATCACTCTAGACGACATTCGCAAAGAGGCATGGGGCAAAGAAAATCAATGATTTTGTGTGACACCAATATTCTCATCGAATTCTATAAAAACAATACCGCCATCATTCAAGAACTACGACAAATCGGCATCCCGAACTTAACCATTAGCATTATCACCAGAGCAGAACTATACTATGGCGCACTCAACAAAAACGAACTAAACCGCATCCAAAAACACCTCGACTTACTTCAAAATATCCCATCGATCGACCCATCTCAGAGCAATTCATTCAACTCATGGCGCAATATTCCCTAAGCCATAAACTCACAATTCCCGATGCCATGATTGCCGCCACCGCCCTAACCCATAACATTAGCCTTTATACCCTAAACCTCAAAGATTTTCGCTTTATCCAAGGCTTAAAAATATATGAATCTTCCCTGTCCCCATGACCCAAACCGAAGCAGTGGGGTAACAGATTCAGCGCACCGAACAATTCAAAAAAGGCTTGCTGCAAAAAATGTTTGTGTAAATTAGGGAATAGGGAATAGAAATAAACTCCATTTCGAGAGAAATCGGAGGCAATGAGGTGGTTAGCCGAGCTCGGTAGGAGAGAGGAATTAAGCAAGTCCCGATTGATGAAGTCAAAAACGACCTGTCAGGTTATTTGCAAGTTGCCGAGAAGGAAAGGGCATCAGCATTGAGGCAATGAAGGCGAAATATAACAACCCCAATGCAGCGGACGGACGAGAGTCGCTGTGCTGAGTCCTGAGATAGCTACCGCCACTGATTTGGAGCGTTATCTCGCAAACGCTGTCTGACCTTGGAGATGATTCGGAAGCTCGATCGAGAATTAAGGATTCCGATGGATAAATGTCGCCCTACATTAAGCTGTTGGGCCTTTAAATTGTATGTCAAAAAAATTAAAGTCTTGTGGGGTGGGCGTCCCGCCCGCCCTGAATATACAATTTAAATGTCGCCCTACATTACCAACACTAATTGCTGCTTTATTCTACGATTTATCAACAGATAAAAAAATCAAAATCCCTTCAATCGGTGAAAAACGGGAACGGGAATTGCCGTCTCCTACAGCTAGGACTTGATATGACATCTACGAGCAAGCCAACTGGTTGAGCCAACAATCCCCGTACCCTGATAGTCGGGGAGTGTCAACAACAACTATCATGGCAACTCAACGGAACTCGGTTTAGCAATGTGAGGCAAGCCCCAGCCTAATTTTTCCCGCAAAATGTGGAAAAACTCAAAAGATTGCACCCGAATAAACCGGGCTGGGTACGGAGCTCGCTCGACTTGCACCCAATCTTCAGGCAGAACATAACATCCGCCGTTCCCGTCTACCACCATTACCAGGCGGTTCGGACTCGCCGGCAAAATCTTGATCGGCTCGGTGTTGGAAAACACCAAAGCCCGCGAAGCCATTGAATGCGGGCAAATAGGCAGCAACTGCAACACCGGCACTCCGGGAATGATGACAGGGCCACCCGCAGAAAGGGCGTAAGCTGTCGATCCTGTGGGAGTCGCGATGATGACTCCATCTGCGGCAATGTCAATAGAGGCGTGCTGACCGATCGCCACTTCAAAATGACACATACAAGTCAGCGGTTCCCGGTGCAGCACCATTTCATTGAGACAAAGGGCTTCCCAGAGGCAGTCGTTTTCTCGAAACAGCCGCACCGCCAGCATCGATCTTTCTTCTATTTCGTATTCTCCGGCGATTACCTTTTCCAAAGCTTGCGGCAGCAAGTTCAGGTAAGTTTCTGTTAAAAAGCCCATGTGACCGGTATTGACAGTCAGCAGCGGCACTCCAATCGGAGCGACTTGGCGAAATGCCGACAGCACCGTACCGTCGCCGCCCAAAACCACTGCAAACTCCATGTCGCTGTCAAAACCGGGGGGGACGAGTTGTTCGATCGGATTGTGGCACATCGGGCGATCGGGGCTAGAATAGCCCAGAATTCCTCCGGAACCAGAAACCGAGCAAACCTCCCAGCCGCGGGCAGTCAGCTTGTCTTCCAACTCTGCGGCGATGCGACAAGCCACAGGTTTAACATCGTTGTATATAATTCCTGCTTTCGGCACTTTAAAATGTAAAGGGCATTTTTTGTTTACTCCGTTTTTTAGTTTTAAGCTGCTCGTACTCTATTTCCTTGAGCTTCTTCATAATCAGATTAAAGTATTCTTCGAGATAAGACTCCAAAGTAGTAGTTTCTTTAGGGTCGATTCCGAAGACACTGTAAACGTCATCCATCGGAGCTTTCAAGGGTTTTCCGGCTGCCAAAACTTCTGAAAAAGCCAATCTGTCAGCTACGTTCCAACTCCACTGAAAGAACTTAGCAAATTGACGAGTAGCCTTCAACAAGGCGTCTGGGGTGCGCGTAATTTTGGCTTGCTTCCCTGACAGCCGTTCGCACAACCGCACGATTTCGTCAGCATCCCAAGCGCGATTCCCCACCACCGGAAAGCTTTTTTTCTCGGTTTCAGGAACTGAAAGGGCCCGGACGGCAAATTTAGCAACGTCCTGAGTGTTCATGTAGGCAAGGGCGGATGGCTTGTTGGGCAGCCAGACTGCCTGATTGTCCAAAATCGGCATTGCATACAGGCTCACCAGTCCTTGCAAAAAGCCGCAAGGTCTCAAGATTGTGTAGTCTAGACCGGATTCTGCTAAGAACAATTCGGTACAGCGCTTGATTTCCAACAAGGGGACTTGGGGATATTTCTCCGCATCGAGAAAGGAAAAGAATATGTAACGCTTGATGCCTGCTGCTGCTGCTGCTTGGATCAGCGATACTTTTCCGTCCCAGTCTACTCTTTTGATGCTGACAGAATCGGCTGCACTCGCTGTTGCTGCATCGATAATAGCACTGACTCCTTCTAGGGCCGGAGGCAGACTGTCTGGCTGGCAAAGGTTCCCCGGTACGAGTTCAGCGCCCCATTCTTTCAAAAATGCAGCTTTTCTGTAACTTCTGACTAAACAGCGCACCTGGTAGCCCTCGTCTAGGGCGCGGCGGGCTATTTGGCGGCCGAGAGTGCCGGTGGCACCTAAAATCAATAAAGTCATCTAGGGATTAATTATGAATCTTAAACTTTCAATAAGATGGTATCAGGTTTTTGTTAAGTTTGTTATAAAAACTTAACAAAAACCTGAAATTTTCTCATTTTAGGCTTGAGATATTCGGCAGAATGCTGGCTTTCGGCAGAAAGTAGACTCGAGAAGGCAGAAGGTAGAAGGCTTCTGAAGGATTGGTTGAAAAAAACTTATTCTTCGCGGCCTTGCAATTTGAGCAGGAGGAAGCCTCCACCTATACCCACGAAAATTAGGGAAAAGGACAAAAAGGCTGCAGTGAAAATTTCAGGATTCATGATTTTATATGTCCAATTGGGCGATCGCATGAAATAAAGATAATATAATTTGGGGCAACCAGGTACATGAATGCTAAAATTTCAGTGCCGAAATTGCTGTATTTTGTTGGAGAAAACTGCCTTGAGTCTCGATCGGGAATCACAACTAGCTGTAACTCTGGGAGATCCGGCGGGAATTGGCCCGGAAGTGATTCTCAAGGCATTGGCAGATCCCGCTGCTGGTTTGAGGGCAACGGTTATAGGCTCTAGGAGAGTTTTGCAGGAAACTTACGATAAGTTGCGATCGAGCAATCCAGCAGCAGAAGCGGCAAATCCCGAAAAATTAAACATTATTAATATCGAACCAGACAGCAAGTGGGGCGAAATTGTCCCCGGTGTCGGTAGTGCAGCTAGCGGGGCGGCTAGCTTTGCTTACATGGAAAGCGCGATCGCCCGTACCATTGCCGGCGAATTCTCCGCCATCGTGACAGGCCCGATTTCCAAAACTTGCTGGCAGGCGGCCGGTTACAATTATCCCGGACAAACAGAACTCCTCGCAGAAAGAGCAAAATCGCAGCGGTTCGGAATGCTGTTTGCCGCCACATCTCCCCACAGTGGCTGGACGCTCGTAACTTTACTGGCTACCACACATATTTCCCTGCGTCAAGTCCCCGATGCGTTGAGTCCCGAATTACTGAGTGAAAAACTAGAATTGCTGATAGACTGTTTGCGGGAAGATTTTGGGCTGGAAAGACCGAAAATTGCGATTTCTGGCTTAAATCCTCACAGCGGCGAAAATGGCAAACTGGGAAATGAAGAGCAAGACTGGATGATACCTTGGTTGGAAACGCAGCGCGATCGCTTTCCTCAAGTGCAGTTAGACGGGCCAGTCCCTCCCGATACCCTGTGGGTAAAACCGGCTAAAGTTTGGTACGGTTTAGCCAAGGAAGCTCACGACGGTTACTTGGCAATGTACCACGACCAGGGGTTGATTCCAGTAAAATTGATGGCTTTCGATAAAGCAGTCAACACTACAATTGGCTTGCCTTTTGTCCGCACCTCTCCGGATCACGGCACAGCTTTTGATATTGTAGGTCAGGGGATTGCAGATGCCTCCAGCATGAAGGCAGCATTGCAGTTGGCGGCCCAGTTGGCTAGTCGCAGAACAGCAGTTAAAATAGGGCGATAGCTTTAGTACGCCTGACGCTTGGAGAAATTGTGTCATTCCTATTGATTGTCGCTGGGGTGAGGCGGCAAGCAAGCTGGTAATTTACTTCGGTCGATAAAAATTACGTTTGGGTAGGGCAGTATGGCAGCATCTAATGATAATTCAGGCAAAATGTATCAGTCAGAAAAAGAGGTTTCTGATGCAACTCAGGCAAGTTCTAAAGCTGGAGAGCAACTTCAGGAATTGCTAACCATACTGACTGAATTTCAGTTATTGAAGAAATCCAAAAAAGAGCCAAGCGAGCTAAAATTACCGCTTGCGGAAAAATCTGTGCAGCGATTAGAGGATGAGGAAAATCGGCGCAAACAATTGTCTTTCCTGATAGAATCACCGAGTATTGTACCGGAAGTATTAACTAACGATGAAGAGATCCCATCTCAAAGACGAGAAAAAAGTAATCAGGAAGCCGATTTATCTATAGCCGCGAAGGGAGCAAAAAAAAATCCGCCGTCGGAGGAAGAATTAGAACAAGCAGTGGAGGAGTTTAAGCGGTTGCAGCAACTGCTGTTTGAAAGGGATTTACCGGAATTTTACAGTAATGTTTTGAGCGTGGAACAAAGGTTAGAAAATTGTGAGAAGTTGATGTCTGAACCCCAAGAGTTGATGACTTTACTGAAGCCGTTAATTCCCGAGTTAATGAGAGATGAATTAGAGGGGTTGAAGTCGGAATTAAAAAAGGCGGTCGAACTCGCTAGCAGCGATCAAATTAATAGGCTCGAATTGCAGACAAAAATAGCGGATTTGGAAAATAAAATTGCTAGCTTCAACCAGCAGCAACTGCCGAATTCAGAACAGTTAATGCAACGGCTGATGTTGGTGGTGGGCGAGCTGCTCAAGCGTAAGGTAGAGGAGTCTAAGTTAGAGGTAGCTTCGGCGATCGCACCAAAAGTCAATCAAGTAATTCACAATCAAAACGGACTTGAAGAACAGGTAGTAAGAATTGAAGATAGAGTTGCGAATATTCAGCAGCGTTACCAGCAGCAACCTGAAGATATAATCAAGCAGCTAGTACCAGTAGTTAGCGAATTGCTAAACCGCAAAATTAGTGAATTAAAATCAGAGATTGTAGAAGCTGTTACCCCCTCAGTACAGGTAAGAATAGCTTGGGTAGAAATAGAAGAAAAAGTATTGAGCATCATCGAACGCCGACTGGCTACACAACAGTCGCCTATTCAGAAGCCAGAAGAGATACTGGCGATGCTAATGCCCGCAATAGCTGATTTGCTGAATCAGAAAATCGATGAATCAAAATTACAAGTAGCAGCGACGATTGAACCTTTGATAGAATCAGCAATTCTTCAAAGAGAAGTTCAAGGAAAATTGAGCGACGTAGAAAGTAGACTAAATAATCTTCAGCGACAGCAAAAATCTCAGCCGGAAGATATAATGGCAAGGTTAATGCCGTTAATGATTGAGTCGCTGAACCGGAAAATCGAAGAGACAAAGTTAGAGGTGAGAGAGGCGATCGCACCTGGTGTCAACACAGCTCTTCAAAACAGCGGTATTGCAGCACAAATATTAAATAATGAAAGTAAGATTGTCGAAGTTCAGCAGCAAGTTTTAGCCGAGATAGAAGGCTTGATGGCAAGAATAATGCCAGTGATTGTAGAGATGCTGTCCCGAAACATCGGGGAAGCAAAGCTAGAGATAGAATCTGCGATCGGCCCCGCTGTCGATGCCATCATTCAGAATAAAAGGATCGATCAAAGACTCGGGAAGATCGAACAACAGATTGTGGCGATCGAACACCGGATTTATGAATCGACAGACTTGTTTACCGATTTACTGAAACCTTTGATTGACGAGCTGATGGTTAGCCATCACGCCCAACTGCAAAAGTCGGTCATCGAATCTATTTTACCATTGTTAGATGAAGTTGTAAGTTATAATTACAGACTCAACGATAAAGTAGGCGAACTCGATCGCAAAATTACTGATGCGGAATGGGGAGGCAATCGGGAAGAATTACTCGCCAGAATTAAAATCATGTTTCCCGAAATGATGATCCAAACGATTAATGAGTCGAGAAAATCATTTGCCGAAACCATAGCTCCGATAATTGATGAAGTAATTAATACCAAAACCCGAGAAAACAGGCAATCGATGGGAGTAGCCATATCGCCTGCTCTTCCTGTAGGAATCAGCCACAGAATCAGTGAATCGCCCGATGAAATTGCAATGGCGCTCGCGCCGGAAATGGCCGCCGCTATCAAACAGCAAATTCATCTCAAGCGAGAAGCAATGTCGGATGCACTTTATCCGATCATCGGCAGCACGATTTTAAAATACATCGCCGAGATGATGCGGGAGATTAATGAAAAACTCGAATCATCTTTAAGTCCAGAGAGAATTAGTCGCAAAATTAAATCCAAATTGCAGGGCATTTCTGAAGCAGAATTGCTGATGAAAGAAACAACACCACTGAGTGTTAAAGCTGTATTTTTAATTCAAACAGAATCGGGATTAGTAATTTCAGCAGTGCAGAAGTCTGAACGCGAACAGCTAGAATCAGACATGGTAGCGGGGATGCTGACTGCTATTCGGGCTTTTGTCAACGATTGCATATCTCAGTCGGGAAATATTGCAGAGATTGATGCTATAGAATACGGCCCATTTACGATCGTATTGGAAGTAGCGGGTTCGTGTTATCTGGCAGTAGTGATGCAAGGAGAAACCCGCCAGTGGTTTAAGTACAAAATGCGAGCGATATTCAACAATATTGTTCAAGAATACGGAGATCAAATTCGGTCATTTAACGGCGATCCAGCAACTGTACCACCAGAAGTAAACTCGAAATTGCAAAAATTAATCGATACAGAGGTAAAAGTTAAATCTTCTAAACTTCCCATTTTACCAATTATCGGTTTGGCAGCGTTAGGTTTAATTGGGGTACCTTGGGGAATTCATCAATACCGCAGCGCAGTTGAAGCGAGCTTAGAAGCAGATACGAATTTAGCATTACAATCTGCTCCCGAGTTATCGGTTTATCGTATCGCGGCAGATGTTAAAGATAAATTATTGCAGATTTCGGGACGAGTGCCGAATCAAAATCTGCGATTGAAAGCGGAAAAAATCGCTCAGCAAGTGGCTCCACAATCAAGAATTGAAAATAAAATTATAGCCGTTGAAGTACCTCCAGATCCGGTTTTAGTCGAAGCCGATGTCAAGCGGACGGCAGCTCTTTTGAATAAAGTAGAAAGCATTAATATCTCAGCTCGCTATGCAGAGGGAAAAGTCGCCGTTGCAGGCAGCGTAAGCAAAGTGCCAGATGCTCAGAAAATAACTCAAGCTTTTGAGAAAATTCCGGGGGTGAAGTCCGTAACAAATACAGTGATAATAGGAACTCCACCGCCGCCAAAGATAATAATGCCAGTTCGCGTGTATTTCGGTGCAGGTTCGGCAAGTTTGGAGGCGAAAGATGTAGCACAAAAGCTTAGTAAAGTCAAGGAATATATGGAGAAAAATAGCACGAAGAATTTAAGGATAGTTGGCTACAGCGATTTTAAAAGCACTCCGGTAGAAAATCAAAAGTTGGCACTGGAAAGGGCGACAAATGTGAAAGGTATTTTGGTTAGACAAGGGATAAATGGCAACAGAATACAAGTTGCTTCTACTAAGGGTCGTCCTGAAGGTGTGGAGGCAACTCAACCGCTGTGGTTGAGCAGATTGGTAGTATTTGAGGTGGTAAATTAAAATTGGGAATTGGGAATTGGGAATTGGGCATCGGGCATCGGGAATTGGGAATTGGGGATAGGGAATCGGGCATCGGGCATCGGGCATTGTTAATTGGGAATTTTCCCTAATGACTAATGACTTTTTTCTCTTAATTTATAGTAACTGGCAAGAAGGTTAGAACATTTTTTATCGCTGAAAATATTGCTCGGACTGCATTTCCTTTCTTCCTTCTTCCTTCTTCCTTCTTCCTTCTTCCTTCTTCCTTCTTCCTTCTTCCTTCTTCCTTCTTCCTTCTTCCTCTTAAATTAATCGAACTCGCCCAGAGGTAAAGGCTTGTATTCGATCGCCCGCCAAGCATACTAACAAGCGGCCGCATCCGTCAATGCCGGCGGCTTCTCCGCAGATAGTCTCCGACGCAAGTTCGATCGCCACCGGGCAGCCAATCAACGCATCGCGGCGGCGCAATTCGGGTAAAAGTAGCGCTAAACCGGACTTGGAGGCTGGCTTGTCTGTGGTGGAAAACATATCGGCTAGTTCGAGTAAATAGTGCCGCAGTCGATCGACCAAACACAGTTCATCTGGTACTGTACTAGCAATAGAATGCAAGCTTACCGCATTGCCGAGATCCCTTTCATCCAATCCCGCAGCCGCGAAATCTACGCAGCGGTTGAGTCCAATTCCCACAACGGCACGAGTTTTGCCAAAAACATTGCCGGAAGTAGCTTCGCAGAGAATTCCCGCTAATTTGTGGCGATCGATCCAGACATCGTTTGGCCATTTCAGGCGCAGCCTATCGCGACAGTCGGGAACCAAATCTTCGATCGCGTAAATCACGGCTAAACCCGCTGCTAAACTGAGCCCGGGCAACAGATTGGGGTTGAGGTTGTCGAGTACAAAACTAACAGTCAAGACACCAGTTGGGGCGTGCCAAGTGCGCCCGTGTTGACCGCGCCCGCTGGTTTGTCGCTTAGTAAATACTACATCTCCGTGGTGGAGTTGGGCCGCGCGGGCGTGAGCCCAACTGTTGGTACTCGGACAGGTATCTAACGAGTGTAGCCAGTGAGGGAGGTTTGCGCGATCAGGTTCTGGCAATGCGGGCACGGGAATTAAGGGCAATTCAGACAAGGTTTGATTTGTAGTATTGGATATCTAAAAGCTGATTATCGCAGGGCGATTAATCTTTTGTGCGAGTTTGGGCTATCGGCATTTTCGTCAGTGTTAATTCTTGCGGTTGCGATCGAAGTCTTCTATAGATATGTCTCAGCGGGGATTGACAGTGCAGGCGTGCGGCATTTCGCCTCGCGATCATCAAGAATTGCCAGCGACTCCACCACAGTCAAGTCTTCATCCACTAAAACTGGTATGCGGTGGAACGGGTTAATTGCCAGAAAATCTGGCTTAAATTGGTCGCCGTCGAGATTAAGTGCGATCGGCTCAAACGCAATCTGCTTTTCCAGAAGTGCCACCTCGCGCGACGGCGAGAATTTAGAGAAATTCGATTGTAGTACGACTTCAGCATCGGATTCAACTAACGCGACACTACCCATTTAGCAGCCAAATGTTTGATTTATAAGGGGTTTAGCAAAAATCAGCGCCTCTGTTTTCCCGCTTGGCAGCAACTTTAAAAAAAAGTTGTATTACCCCCTTGACAGTCTTGTAATACGCAATGTAGTATAAATGTATGGCGAAGGGAAAGAGCTTCAAAGCTTTGCCCCACGAGCAATATGAACCTTGACAACTGAATAGGAAGTTAATCATGTCACATAATTGTGGACATTGGCGGTGTAGACTCCGGCAACAAAAGCCCGATCGGGTTGTAGTACGCGGAATCAATCGCCACCCCGTCCCAACTTGAGTAATTCAAGGACAGAATATTGTTCATTTTCGCGGGGGTATAGCTCAACCGGTCAGAGCAGTCGCCTGTCGAGCGAAAGGTTGCGAGTTCAAGTCTCGTTACTCCCGTCAAAGCCCCGTAGGCAAAAGTCAAGCCGTCTCCCCCTCAAGGAGAAGATTGCGAGTGCAAACCTCGTCGGGACTCCCAGGTTAGGTGGCCGAGTGGTTGAAGGCGTCGGTCTGCAAAACCGATTTTCGCGGGTTCAAATCCCGCCCTAACCTCTGTTCCCAATCAGAAATTAAAAAATAGAAATTAAAAGATTAAACTAACAGTCTTTTAATTGAGTTTTTTAACTTTGAGAAGGAACGAAGCGAAAGTGACATTGCAGCGTAGCTTAATGGTAAAGCGCCAAGTTCATACCTTGGTCAATGCGGGTTCAATTCCGGCCGCTGCCACCACAAGCAGGGATGGTGTAACTGGCAACACTCTGGTCTCCAAAACCAGCATTCTGAGTTCAAATCTCAGTTCCTGTGCCAATTTATAGTGCTGTAGGCAAATGGTTTAAGCCGCTTGGTTTTCACCCAAGTGATTGCGGGTTCAACTCCCGTCAGCACTTCCAAAATTTCTGGGTCGGCCCTCCTATTGGCGTGGGTAGCTGTCTGTAAAACAGTAGCTTAAAGCGTTGCTGGTTCAATTCCAGCCCGACCCATTTGTAACTGCATTTAATATGCAGTTGCAATTTTGAGAACGTGGTGTAGCCGGATAACATCTCAGTTAATAAAACTGAAGATTGAGGGTTCAAATCCCTCCGTTCTCGCTCGCTGTGGAGAGGTGGCCGAGTGGCTTAAGGCGCTTTCCTGCTAAGAAAGAGCGGTTTAACAGCCGTCGAGGGTTCAAATCCCTCCTTCTCCGTTTTCCCCCGATAGCTCAGTTGGTAGAGCGCTTGTCTGAAGAACAAGAGGTCGTCAGTTCGATACTGACTTGGGGGATTGCGTTGCCTTATAGCTCAATGGTAGAGCAAGCGGTTGTTAACCGCTAGGTTGTAGGTTCGAGTCCTACTGGGGCAGCCATTTTACACAACGTTAAAAAGTTGGTAAAGCATGGTGCAGAGCTCATTTATAATAATAATTACTTGAGTTCTACACTTTTTATGAAATACACCAAAGAAATCTTGGAAGAAGCTGTTAAACATTCATTTTCTATCAGTGGGGTTTTAAGGCAACTTGGTATAGCAGGTGGTGGAAGTCATGGTCACATAACTAAGCGGATTAAAGAGTTGGGTATTGATACCTCTCACTTTAAACAATCCGAGCAAAGTTTGAAAGGGCTTAATCCCAAAAAGCCTTGCCAAGAAATTTTGGTTCTAAGTTCGCGCAATCAAAGAACACCAACATTCCAACTTAGAAGAGCATTAATGGAGATTGGGAGAGAGTATAAATGTGAAAACAATAAATGTTTGGTGCAAAGTGAATGGTTAGGAGAGAAGTTAGTTTTAGACATCGATCACATCAATGGGGATTGGCAAGATAATAGGCAAGAGAATCTGAGATTTATTTGCCCTAACTGTCACAGACAAACTGAAAATTATGGCAGTAAACGCCGAGAGCCGGAAGCAAATAATTACATAGCTCAGCCGAACAAAAGAGTTCCTCATATGAAAGCCAGAAAAGTTGAGCGTCCCTCTAAAGAGGAGCTAGAAAAAATGCTCTGGGAAAAACCAACCACTTGCTTAGCAAAAGAGTTTGGTGTCAGTGGTAAGGCCATAGAAAAATGGTGTAAGACTTATGGCATTCAGAAACCGCCAAGAGGATATTGGAACAGAAATAAAAAATATTAAATATCTAAATATTTAGTAAGTTGAGTAAATGTTATTGGGAAGTCGCCTAATCGGTATGGCACCGCTCTTTGAAAGCGGCAAAATGCAGGTTCGATCCCTGCCTTCCCAGTTCTGCTATTACCAAAGCAGATCAATTACACTCCTGTAGCCCAATTGGCAGAGGCCGCAATTTCAAAAATTGTGTTGTGTGAGTTCAAATCTCACTCCCGAGTACCAAATTTTTAACTAAGTTTCTACTTGCTCCTGTGGCGGAATTGGCAGACGCGGCAGACTTAAAATCTGTTTTATTTTGAGTGTGAGTTCGAGTCTCACTAGGAGCATGAACGGGATGTAATTCAGTGGCCAGAAGCCATGCTTTGGGAGCATGGAGTCGTTGGTTCAAATCCAACCATCCCGACTTTACCCCTGTGATGTAATTGGAAAACATCACTCGCTCAAAACGAGTGTTTTTTGCAGGTTCGAGGCCTGTCAGGGGTATGAGGTTTTATTCAATCTCAAATCTCAAATCTCAAATCTCAAATCGGTTTTGCCCCTGTAGCCCAATCGGTAGAGGCGCTAGATTTAGGATCTAGTTAGTGCTGGTTCGATGCCAGTCAGGGGTATTTGGTGACATCGCGGGTGAAGTAGCCTGGGTAGGCTTGGAGGTCTCATAAGCCTCTTAATAGCAGGTTCAACTCCTGCCCCCGCCACCAAAAATGCAGGTGTGATCTAATTAACAACATGAGGGTTTCATACAGCCTTTTTGCGAGTTCAAATCTCACCATCTGCTTGGCGTGCTGGTGTAGCTCAATTAGGCAGAGCAACTGATTTGTAATCAGTCGGTTGTAGGTTCAATTCCTATCACCAGCCCCACAATTGCGGATATGGTGTAACGGTAGCATTCGAGTCTTCCAAACTCTAGGCACGAGTTCGAGCCTCGTTATCCGCTTGGCGAAACAAGAAGTTTGTTAAATCTCACATTTTGCACCATTCTCAAGAACAGGCAAGATGCCTGTTCCACAAAGAGTAGATTTTCTTGTGGAACGGGCCCTAGAACCCGTTCAAAAGGCTTATTGATAAGGGTGCAACATCTCAGTTAAATCCAAAATCTCAAATTTTAAATCGGTTTGCGGATGTCATGTAGCGGCTAGCATCTGAGTATGCCATTCTCAGCGCATGGGTTCGAGTCCCATCATCCGCTTTTGTAGTCCTGAGCTTCGATGGTAGAGCGTTTGCCTTACAAGCAGACGCGGGGTAATCTCCTGTCAGGACTACTAATTTATGGGAGTGTAGCTCAATGGATAGAGCGCCGCGCTTCGGACGCGGATGTTGTGGGTTCAAGTCCTGCCACTCTCGTTGTTTTTGCTTTAATTTAAGGAGGTTGATTCCATTGAATGGATAATTTTTTATATTAAGAGCGATCGCCCTTTGCGTGTCCCAATCTTTGGAGCCTACATACTTTAGTACGAGAGGAAAGGTAACGCTGTCAAAATCAGCGGGCGTTTGAGAACGGGGAGTGCGATGAACCCGGCAGGTTGGCTTGAAGGTAGCCATCCTTTAAAGAGTGTGTAATAACTCATCGGCGGAGTCCCTCTAGTAACTGAGAAAACGCAATGCTCTGATAACTTGCACGTCAAAGTGCGTGAAGCGCAGCTATCCCGTAGGGAATCGCGCATTAACAAAAAACATGGGAGCGTAACTCAACTGGATAGAGTGTCGAGCTTCTACCTCGAATGTTGTGGGTTCGAGTCCTACCGCTCCTGCTGTCTGGGGTTCGTAGCTTAATTGGTAAAGCATCTAACTGGCTGTTAGAAAGATATCGGTTCAAATCCGATCGCAATCCACCAAATTTGGGTCTGTAGCTTAATTGGAAAAGCACCTAGTTCGCTGCTAGGAAAATGTCGGTTCGAGTCCGACCACGATCCACCAAAAACGGGGTCATAGCTCAATTGGTAGAGCGCTTGCCTTGCACGCAAGCGGTTAGGAGTTCAATTCTCCTTGATTCCATAAGGTGTCTGAAGTCGAAGCGGTCGAGACGCTAGCCTGTGAAGCTAGTTATTAGCGGGTTCAAGCCCCGTCGGACACCCCTTGGAAGATGCCGCTAAACGGTTGGCAACTGGTCTAGAAAACCAGGGTACAGGTAACTGTAAAAGTTCGATTCCTTCATCTTCCTTTTTCCACCCGAAGTCGAAAAGTGATATGCTAATTATATAGGTATCGCCAATCATACATAATTGTTAGGAAACAAATTAACCTGACTAATACAAACTTGGTGGCTATAGTTGATGATGAAGATTATGATTTCATACTTAGTTATAATAGTTGGAATCTATCCAAGGGATATCCCAGGGCAGCTAAGCAAATTAACAAAATTCGTAAAACCGTGAGAATGCACCAACTTATTATTGAACGAATGGGGATTGTTGTGAGTGACGGGATGGTTTGCGACCATATCAATAGAAATAAGTTGGATAACCGGAGGTGTAACTTAAGATTAGCTACTATTGGTCAAAATGCTGCCAATGCTGATAGACCTAAAAATTTATGTGGATACAAAGGAGTTTCTCGAAACTATGATAAATGGGTTGCACGTATTTCTATAAATGGTAAAGTCAAGCATTTGGGAAGATTTGATACTCCAAAACAAGCAGCGTTAAAGTACAACGAAGTTGCAATAGAACTGTTTGGACAATTTGCACAGCTTAATGAAATTAACGACCTGTAGCTCAAAAGCAGCGCTAGCTTTATAACTAAAGCCAAATTTTCACCAGAAGTCGAAAAGCGAGATGCGGTGCTGATAACGCGGCGATAGGAGGGGCAGTACCTCCTCGGTGGATTTCTGATAATTTTATATATAAATAATGGAGGATGATGGTTAATTTCTTTTCACAAGATTTGCTCTTATAGACTGAGAAAAATTGCGGGGAGGTCGCCTAATTGGAATGGCACCGTAAAAACTTTGGAAAAGCGGCTCCCAAAAGGACGATCGGGTTTGTTGAGTAGGGTAAAAAGTTGCTTCGCGACGTTCCCTGAAAACGCAAACTGGCAGCGGGTTGCGGAGGCACTGAAAGGAATTAACAGTCCGAGATGGGGGCAGTTCTCATCTGCTTGCGGGCAGTAAGGAAGCGCGTTTCCTGAAAGTTGCTGCCGATCGATGCGGGTTCGAGTCCCGTCCTCTCCATTTGTAGTCTTTTCCGTTTATCAAAAGAAAGGTTAAATATGAGAAAACTAAAATATTACGTTGCTTGCACCGTTGACGGGTTTATTGCTCGCGAAGATGGCTCATTTGATTGTTTTCCTATGTCAGGGGAGCATTTCGCTGATTTGTTCGATTCCTTTCCTGAAACTTTTCCGGCTCACTTTCAGCAAGCACGAGGCATTCGTGCAGAGAACAAGCAGTTTGATGCGGTTTTGATGGGACGGAAAACCTATGAGGGAGGGCTAAATGTTGGTGTAACTAATCCTTATCCCACCTTGAAGCAGTATGTTTTTTCGCGCACTATGGAAGCCAGTCCCGATGAGAATATTCAACTTGTTTCGGACAATCCTGTCGCATTGGTTCAGGAATTGAAAAAAGAAACGGGTAAAGACATCTGGCTCTGCGGTGGCGGCGCTTTAGCAGCAACTCTTTTTTCGGAGATTGACGAGATGATTGTGAAGTTGAATCCGGTAGTTATCGGAGCGGGAATTCCTCTTTTTTCCGATGCAATCGATCCGACAAATTTGGAACTTGCCGATCGCAAAATCTATAGCAACGGTTTCATGTTGCTTCATTATCGAGTAAACCATTAGCAATCGGGACTTTAGGCGTTGCAATTGCTGGGGGCAAAAAAGGACTGAAGTGTTTACTACACAATAGACCTCTTGCAAAAAAGATATATGTTATAATCAGAAGTTTTAAATTTAGCCCCCTAGAGCTAACTCATAATTGTA
>NZ_JAUBUG010000169.1:0-2486 GCF_036705345.1 Microcoleus sp. B3-D2 | reverse complement strand
TTAGGAGTTGGGATTCAATCAACTCTCAGCAAAATCTTTCATTATATCATAAAATTATTTTGCAAGAGGTCTATTATGTTGGGTGCATGAGGGAAGACATTACAAGAAGTTAAGCCCCGTATTCCCTTGCCATCAAGTAATTTTAGGGAAATTTATCGAAGATTTTTGGGATTATTATCGGGAATTATTAGCTTACAAAGATGCTCCCAGGACTGAAGCTGTACTGCTTTTAAAGTCTAAATTTCGGCTGCTTTTTGAAACTCCAAGCGGTTATGAATTGTTGGATGAACGCAAACAATTAACTGCGACAAAAGTATCGGAGTTGCTCAGGGTTTTAGAGCATCCTGAATTACCTCTGCACAATAATCCGGCTGAGTTAGCTGCCAGAACTATGGTGCAGCGACGTAATATTAGCTATGCAACTCAGACAATTGAGGGTACTCAAGCCTGGGATACTTTTATGTCTCTTGTTGCTACTACTCGTCAGTTGGGAATCAGTTTTTTTGATTATGTGCGTGACCGAATTTCTCAACTTGGAATTATTGCCTCTCTATCCACTATTATTCGCGAAAAATCTTCTCTTCATCCCTTGGGCTTGTCTTGGCAACTAGAATAACTGCTTCCCCTACTTATTGAGCCGATACGATTTGCTAATGTCATCATTTTCTTCGTAAGATTCTAATAGTATCTATTGTATCTTGGTACAACTCTCTTTTTCCTTGCTGCTGAAACAGTTCTGCTGCTCGTTGATGATCAGCGAGCGCACCTTGATTATCTCTCAATTTATAGCGGGTAAACCCACGTAGAGAGTAAGCTTCGGCAAAGTTTGGATTAATTCGTAAAGCTTGGTTGTAATCGGCTATAGCACCCTGCTTGTCTCCTAAATTGGAGCGGACAAAACCCCGGCCGAGGTAGACTTCGGCAAAGTTTGGATCAATACGTAAAGCTTGGTTGAAATCGGCGATCGCACCCTGAGTGTCTCCTAAATCACTACGGGCAAAACCCCGCTTGTTGTAGGCTAACGCCAAGTTAGGATCAATACGTAAAGCTTGATTGAAATCGGCGATCGCACCTTGCTTATCTCCTAAACGATAGCGAGCAAAACCCCTGGTGAAGTTGGCTACAGCATTGTTAGGACTAATTCGCAAAACTTGGTTGAAATCAGCGAGCGCACCCTGCTTGTCTTCCAAGGTACTACGGGCAAAACCCCTACTCAAGTAGGCTACATCATTGTTAGGATCAATACGTAAAGCTTGGTTGAAATCGGCAATCGCACTTCGATCGTCTCCTAAACTAGAGCGGGCACGACCTCGATTAGTGTAGGCATCGACATAGTTAGGATTAAGCACAATTGCTTGATTAAAAGCTTGTATAGCACCCTGATAATCTCCTTTTTGAAATTTCTCCCTACCCTGAATATAGAAATCATCAGCTTTCGGCCCAGTCACCACAGGTGCACTCGGAACCTTCACCCCTAAATCCACTTGAGATGAAGCCAACAATCTCAAACTCGTATTAATCGGAATCCCCAGATTAAAACCTGTCTTAGCAATTTGAATATTCTGATTAATATTGCTAGATTCCGCCGCCCTCGTATCCGCCCTCCCGTGGATTCCCACCACCTCGCCATTTTCATTCAACACCGGCCCCCCGCTCATTCCCGGCAACGTATTATTACTATAAACCAACGCATAACCATCTTCTAAAGGTCGAGAAGCATTAGCCGTAATCCGCCCATCCGTGAAATTGTAAATCGAACTATTAATCGCCGATGAAGTCTTCGGAAACCCAGCCACATAAGCTGCTTTCCCTTCTGTCGCCAAATCCGAGTTGCCAATCTTAGCAACGCTATAAGTTTGACTGCTGGTAAACTCGACAACTGCTAAATCAATATTTGGCAGTTTTTTGACACTGCTGTAATTGAGCAAATACCGCTTGTCATCAGGGGTGACAATCTCATATTTAGCTTGAGCATCTTTGAAAACGTGACGGGCTGTGAGCACCGTGTAAGTGTTGCCATTCCGTTTGATAATGATTCCAGAACCAGGATTTTTACTGTCAATCAGGACTGTGATTGATTTAGCGATTTTGCCGACTTCATCAGCAGATATTGCAAAAACTGCGGTTGGTTGGGCGATGACAATAGTTGCAACTGTACCGATTAAGGCGATGGGAAGTTTGTTAGAGAAGTTCATTGATTTTATTTCTTAATAGAAGAGATAAGTTCAACTGAATTTAATTTGTACCTTCTGAAATTTCGTTGTTATAGAGGGAGCGATTCCCCTAAATCCCCCTTAATAAGGGGGACTTTGAGTTGTCCTGTGTTTCTATCGTTTTTATCGAAGGCTCGATCCCCCTAAATCCCCCTTAATAAGGGGGACTTTGAATGCTCTCTTGTTCCCCCCTTACTAAGCTATGCCTTACTCACATCTTTCTTAACAAAATCAGGCTTGACATCTGGGGGGGAATGGGTGGAAACTAATTTC